>JACKGA010000001.1:0-146574 GCA_020632195.1 Candidatus Nomurabacteria bacterium
TGACCTCGATATTGATACATCATCGCCACTAGCATCTGACTATACCCCGCCTGCACTCTCACTCCTCTCGCAGAGCAAAGGAAAGCCTTCCGTAGGAGATATCAAAGAATACGCCCAAGTAATCGAACACACCCTTGCGAACTTCGGTATTGAGGTAAGCATGGATCAAATCTCTGTCGGCCCCGCCGTGACACGCTATGCCATGGCTCCTGCCCAGGGGACAAAACTCTCAAAAATCAAAGGTTTACAAAATGAGCTTGCCTTGGCACTCGCCGCACACCCGCTACGTATCGAAGCCCCTATTCCAGGGCAATCGCTCGTCGGTGTCGAAATTCCAAACAAAACAACCTCTATGGTTGGGTTGGGTTCTATGCTTTCAGAGCCAGAATTTACACAAACCCAAAAACCTCTCCTCGTATCACTCGGGAAAGGAGTATCGGGCAAGCCCTACTTTGCTGATATTGCAAAAATGCCTCATATGCTGATCGCTGGAGCAACAGGATCAGGGAAATCTGTAACGGCGCACAACATAATCATCTCGCTGCTGTATCAGCACGGACCTGAAATGTTGCGCTTTATTATGGTCGATCCGAAACGTGTCGAATTAACCCTCTATGATAAAATCCCCCATCTCTTGACCCCGGTAATCAAAACCCCTAAAAAAGCAATCCTTGCACTCGCCTGGGCAACCAAAGAAATGGATCGACGCTATGACATACTGGAGCAACACAAAGTTCGAGATATTGGCTCATATCATGAAACGATTGTAAAACCTAGCTATGCAGACGATTCAATCGATGAATTCGATAAACCTGAACGCATGCCCTATATCGTTGTGATTATTGATGAAATGGCTGATCTTATGCAGGCGTATCCACGCGAGCTCGAAGCACAGATTGTCCGCCTCGCACAGATGTCACGTGCGGTGGGAATTCACCTGGTACTTTCTACCCAGCGCCCATCGGTGAATGTTATTACTGGACTTATTAAAGCCAATGTGCCAACGCGTCTTGCTCTGAAAGTATCTTCACAAGTAGACTCGCGCACGATTCTCGACACAGCTGGAGCAGAGACCCTTCTCGGGAAGGGAGATATGCTCTATCGAGGTGGTGAAATGTCGAAGCCAGAACGTATCCAATGTGCCTTTATTTCTGAAGATGAAGTGAAGAAAGTCGTCAGTGCAGTGATTAAAAATAATCGCGAGTACCTCCCCGATGAGGTTGATATCCCAGAAACGATCGATGCATCTACGACGATTGCTCATGGTTCTCTGGCGAGCGACGATGGAGATGAGCTTTTGCCCGAAGCACGACAAATTGTGGTCGAGGCTGGGAAGGCAAGCACCTCATATCTCCAGAGAAAACTACGTGTTGGCTATTCACGCGCAGCAAGCTTGATGGATGAGCTTGAAGAACGTGGTGTCATTGGCCCCGCCAATGGCTCAAAGCCTCGGGAAGTTCTCGTCGAATCAGCTGATAATACGGAGGAGCCTACAGGGGTCCCCGAAGAGCTCGAAGATGATCTTTATTAGACGACCACGCTGAGCGTAGCCGACTGATTTACGCTATCATGTCTTTTCGTAAAAAACTTACAATCAGTATTGCCTCTATAGTTGCATGTGCACTTATTGCATTGGTCATTCATCAGCTCTCTCCTCTTCTTTCTGGACCCCGCATCACTATTGAGTCCCCCACCAATGGAGAAAGCTATAAGGAAGCCTTTCACGAAGTGAGCGGCACCACTCAGCGCGCCGCACAAATGACGATCAATCAAAATCCAGTACGCTTACGTGATGACGGAACTTTTGTATTTCCGACCGTGTTTGTCGATGGGATCAATACCCTCACGATCATTGCTGAGGATAAATTTGGACGTACTGATACCGTCGAGCTTGTTGTTTTCAAGAAGAACTAGTTAGTGCAGAAAAACTGTACTCTTGCCCCTTGGGTAAGGATGCTCTATTTCCTATCATCACATTCACGAGGAGTGACTAAAATCTCTTGGTCCAAATTGTTGTACTAAAGTACGGTAGATCTACACATTTCATGCTATACTATAAGCATTATCAGGACTGTTTTTTATTTTAACCGTCTCGAACAGAGATTATTTATTTCTATGGCAAAAAAGACAATCAAGAAAACAACAGCAGCAAAGAAAGTTGCTGAAACAGCACCAAAAGACGAAAAACTAGGAGTGACTGAAGCGTTAAAAGATACTATTAGTATGATACAAACGAAATTTGGGGAAGGAGCTATCATGAAGCTCGGCGATCAGCCAAAAGTCGATGTCGATGCTATCCCGAGTGGATCCATGGGGCTCGACTATGCCCTGGGAGTAGGTGGTTATCCGCGGGGACGTATTGTCGAGATTTATGGACCAGAATCATCTGGAAAAACGACACTGAGCCTTCATGCTATTGCAGAGGCACAGAAAAAAAATGGTATTTGTGCTTTTATTGATGCAGAACATGCACTCGATCCAGAATATGCCAAAAAATTGGGCGTAAAACTTGATGACCTCCTCCTCTCGCAGCCAGATACGGGAGAACAGGCACTCGAAATTGTAGAGTCACTCGTACGCTCAGGAAAGCTTGATGTGATTGTCATCGACTCAGTTGCAGCACTGACTCCCAAAGATGAGATTGAAGGCGATATGGGAGCACACCATGTCGGTAAACAAGCTCGTCTGATGTCTCAAGCATTACGTAAACTGACTGCTATCGTAGCAAAATCAAAGACCGTCGTTATTTTTATCAATCAAATTCGTATGAAAATTGGTGTGATGTTCGGATCTCCCGAAACAACACCAGGAGGAAAAGCTTTGAAGTTCTATACTTCGGTACGTCTGGATATTCGTCGTATTGCACAAATTAAAAAAGGTGAAGAAGTGGTTGGAAATCGTACGCGTGTGAAAGTTGTAAAAAACAAAGTAGCAGCTCCCTTTAGAAAGACCGAATTTGATATTATCTATAATGAAGGGATTTCTCATGAAGGAGAACTCCTCGCACTGGGAGAAAAATACAAAATAGTTACCAAGGCAGGCGCTTCATATACATATAAAGACTCGAAAGAAGAAGAGCACAAGCTTGGTCGTGGTTATGATGCTGCACGCAAAACACTCAAATCAGAAACTGCACTACGCAAACAACTCGCAAAAGATATTACCTTAGCTATCAAAGAAGAAGCGAAGTCATCTTAATTTATCTAAGTTGCACTTTGCTTTTAGATTTTTACTTGTATGTCATCATTCACAAATATCTATTCACTCATTCTTGGAATTCTCGTACTGGCACTTCAGGCTAGTATTGTGATTCTCCTCTTGGGTCTTGTTTTCAAAAACTATCTACCTGAAAATATTCGCACACATCTCAATCTCCATGGACTGAAATATGCCATGATCGTAGCGCTCGCAGCATTCTTGGGACCACTGGGGTATTCAGAGATTATTGGTTTTGAGCCATGTTTCTTTTGCTGGTGGCAGAGGATTTTTATGTTCCCTCTTTCCCTATTGCTTTCTCTTGGAGTTTTTCGTAAAGAGACCTCTATCAAACCCTATGCAATGCTTCTGGCGGGCATTGGTGCCTGTATCTCGCTTTATCATGTCCTGTTGCAGTGGGGGGCTGTTTCGACCTCAACTGCCTGCGGAGTTGTGGGACAATCCGTCTCATGCAGTGTCATGTTTGTCTATCAATTCGGGTATATTACAATTCCTACGATGGCATTGACTGCGTTCGTAGCGATACTTGTATTATTGGGATATCAGAAGTAAAATTACTATTCATCAATGTACGCTTATAAAAACTGTGGAGTAATCCACAGTTTTTATATTTCCATAAAACCTTTCCGGCTATCTCTCGATGTGTATCTTATCAGACTTGATTCCCCTATTCAAAAGTTAATTAGAAGATTCTTCTTTTAGGAAATTAATAATACGAAGAACATTCTTGCCTGAAGATGGCAAAAATTATATAGATCAAAAAAATCGCCACTGAGGGCGATTTTGTAAAATTTATGCTTCATCTTTCACAAACGGAATACCAATATGCTCAAAAAACTTCATTGCTTCTACTTTGTTGCTTGCGGTTGAAACAAGCGTGATTGAGAGGCCAAATACATTGCTGATTTCTTCATCAGTTGCTTCCGGGAAGATCGTATGCTCTTTGATACCAATAGTAAGGTTACCCATTCCATCAACAGCTGTCTTTTTTATACCGCGGAAATCTTTGGTACGTGGAAGTGCTACATGGATAAGCTTTTCGAGGAATCCCATCATGCGCTTACCTCGCAAGGTGACCATTTGTCCCACTGGGTCTCCAGCACGAATTTTGAATCCAGCAATAGACTGGCGTGCAGCTCGCACCGATGATTTCTGACCTGTGATTTTTGCCAAGCGATCTTGCACGAGATCATTCCAGTGGCGATCTACGCGACTGCGCTTTCCTGTCCCGACGCTCACCACGATCTTTTCAAGACGTGTGGCTTCCATAGGATTTGCAAACCCAAGAGCTTCTTTTACATTGTTGATTTTATCTTGTACGATCATAGGCTAATGAATGATAAGTATTAAAAATTAGTCGAGCTTTGAGCCGCTTCCTTTTGTGACGCGCGTTTTTACCCCCTTGCTATCGACGTTATATCCGACGCGTGTAGCCTTTTTAGTCTTCGGATCAAGGAGTGAAACATTAGAAGCTTGCAAAGGTGCCGGCTTCTCAATAATGCCACCTTGGTGCCCTTGCCCCGCTTTCATGAAATGCTTACGGAGATTCATACCATCAATAACTACTTTATTTTCTTTTGCAAGCACTTGAGAAACAATACCTTCTTTTCCACGGTCTTTTCCAGTGTTTACTATTACTTTGTCTCCCTTCTTGATTTTCATAGTATTTGAATTAATGATTAGCTATTTTCTGAAGAGATACCTGCCTTCGCGGGCATCTTGTATAGAATACGCTTCGTTGTGCTAGAGGACTTCCGGAGCCAATGAAGCAATTTTCTGATATCCACGCTCTTGGATCTCTCGTGGAATTGGGCCGAAAACACGACCTCCTACTGGCTCTCCTTTTGCATTGATCAATACGACGGCATTGTCATCAAAACGAATATATGAACCATCTTTACGCCCAAAGTTTTTGCGTTGACGTACTACGACACCGCGGACAACTGCTTTCTTTTTGATTTGCTTGCGTGGTTCTGCTGTCTTGATAGACAAAACAACAATATCTCCCAATCGCGCATAGCGTCGCTTTGATCCTCCAAGGACTTTAAAAACTTGTCCTGTACGACCTCCGCTGTTATCTGTAATGTTTACCCGTGTTCCTGCTTGAATCATAAGCCAAAAAATTATGCGCGTGCAACCACGATAAAAGTCTTATCCTTCGACAGAGGACGACATGAAGCAATTTCAACCTCATCACCGACTTTGTAAGTATTTTCTTCATCGTGAGCTTTGTATTTTTTACTCACTTTGTAGAATTTGTGATATTTTGGATGTTGCACGAAACGATTTACCTTCACGACAACTGTTTTGTCCATAGCATCAGAAACAACTACACCACGGAGTGTCTTTGTTTGAGTTGTTTGAGATTGTTGTTTTGTTTCAGTCATATTGATGTGAATGGTTAACGGGTAGGTATACTACTTATTTTTTGACACTTGTCGAGTGTTTATGCTTGTGATGATTTTGCGCGACTTGAAAGTTCGGTCTGAATACGTGCGATTGTACGACGTGTAGTCTTGCGTTTATTGCCCTGTACGCGATCGGTAATGTTTGCCTTCGCAGAACGTACATCCTCACGCAAGCTTGAAATTTCTTTGCGTAGGTCTATATCTTTTTTACTTGTATAGTCTGTATTCTTTGCCATAAAAAATTAATGAGTTTGTACGCTGCGTGTAACGACAGTGTAAGAATTATATCATTTCGTCTTTTGCTACAATTTTGGTTGTAATAGGAAGCTTAGTACCTGCTTTACGGAGTGCTTCGCGGGCTACTTCTTCTGACGCATGTGTCACTTCAAAAATAATCCGCCCTGGCTGTACATCGAAACAGTATCCTTCTGGATTACCTTTACCTTTACCCATACCTACTTCAGCAGCCTTGCGGGTAAAAGGACGATCTGGGAAAATTCGAATCCAGTATTTTCCTAACTTCCCTACCGTACGTGTTACCACTTTACGAGCAGATTCAATCTGGCGTGATGTGATACGCGCCTGAGACGTTGCTTTCAGGGCATAATCACCGAATTGTATATTCACGCCACGAGTCGCATTACCACGCTTGTCTGGGTGTTTGCGAGCGGTCTGCCAGCGACGGAATTTTACTTTCTTTGGGAATAACATAAGCCAATAACAATACTAAAAATTACTTGGTATCTTCTTTTGCAAGAGAGTCACCTTTATTAATCCATACTTTGATACCGATACCATGACCAAGTACTGGCAAGGACGCGTAATCAATGTCGGCACGCAAGAACTGCAATGGAATAGGGCCATTTTTTACTTGCTCTTTGCGTGACATGGTCGCAGAACCTCCAACAAGACCAGAAACAACAATACGACATCCGAGAACACCTTTTACTGCCATTACCTTCTCGATGGTTTGCTTGATCACGCGACGAAATGGCATGCGACGACGTAGCGCTTCATCGATCATGTGAGCGACAATCATGGCATCAGCTTCTGGTTCTTGCACCTCTACAATATCTACCTTGAAATCAGTAGGGACTGCAATATTATTTTTATTCATGAACTTCAGAATATCGGCACGTAATTTTTGAGCCCCTTCTCCCGAGCGTCCGATAACCATTCCTGGTCGTGAAGTGTGGATAAGTACACGTGTTGACTTACGACCACGTTCAAATTCAATATTTGAAACGTAGAATCCATGCAAGCGCTTTTCAAGATACTCACGCAACAAGACATCAGCACG
The DNA here is from genome assembly GCA_020632195.1 of Candidatus Nomurabacteria bacterium. Lineage (GTDB taxonomy): Bacteria > Patescibacteriota > Minisyncoccia > Phycocordibacterales > UBA1006 > JACKGA01. The sequence continues at coordinate 6,925 of JACKGA010000001.1, forward strand.
AAGGAGTTCGCGATATGATTGAGGCTTGGCAGAAAACCAGCGTGACTTCCAGTCGCGGAGGGTTACCAAACGATATCCATATGGGTGTGATACTTGAGACATATACAGGGTGAATAAAAAATAAATATAAATAAACGATTACTTCTTCTGTTCTAAGACTAAACGAACATTACTCGTGCGTTTGTTGATACGTGACGCTGAGCCACGAGCACGCGGACGAAAACGACGCAATGTTGGACCTTTGTCCACTGACACTTCCTTTACTACTAAATCACTCGCAGATACTTTGAAATTATTCTCTGCATTTGAAATTGCTGATGCGAGTAATTTTGACACTACTTCCGATGCACGCTTTGGCAAGAATTTAAGCTCAGCAAGAGCGCGCTGTGCATCTTTGCCGCGAATCATATCCGCTACAAGGCGAACTTTACGTGGAGATTGTCGATAATTCTTCAAATAAGCTTTCATACGCTAGAAAATTAAATAAGCAGAGCTCTTTTAGCTTCGTGCAGCTTTGGCAGCAGCAATTTCTGCTTCACGCTTTTTCTGCTCCAATTCTTTCATCAACTTACCTCCGTGACGATGAAAGGTACGCGTCGGCGCGAATTCACCTAAACGATGACCAATCATATCTTCGGTTACAAAGACTTCAAGATGTTTACGTCCATTGTGCACACCAAAGGTGAACCCAACCATGTCGGGAGAAATCATATGCGCGCGGTCCCATACTTTAACGACACCAGTATCTGATGGTTTTTTCCCTTCAATCTTTTTCATGATTTTTGGGTTGAGGTAGGGTCCTTTTTTGAGTGATCGTGTCATATAAAAAATAATCGCTATAGAAAAATGCTCTGTCTAAAGAAGAGCATCTCCCTCTAACACGAGCACGATACTAGCAAAAAGGTTGTAGGGAGTCAAGCGGTTTAAAGAAGAACTATTGAGGAACCTCTCCTTGACTCTGCTTTATGAACTGAGGTGCTCTTTAATTATTTCTCTTATCTCTTTACGTGCCTGTGCTGGGATTTCTCTATACTCTTTATGTACCTGCGAAGGGAGCGTTTCATCTTTTTTAACACCAGACGCACGACCAAAGGGATAGCAAGAAACCATAGTATCAGCGTCCGCAAGAGAATGATCGACTAGGTCAGAGGATTCTTCTGATGGCTCATTTGCAGTTACTATTTTAAGATTCTTGTAATCAAAAGCATTTAATGCGTTGCGTACGTTTCGTAGCGTTTTACCTGAATGAGAGCAGGTGTCAAATACAAGAATTGGGTTGGCCTTGGATTGTGCTAGTCCAGGATAGAGGTTATCCAAATCGTGAGCTGAGTATAATTCTCCTGGATTTTGCTTCCTTGCTAGACGAGGCTCGATATTGAGAAGACTGCTCATTGCTATATCAAGCTTAGCCTGACTGGAGGGAATATTCTCTTCAAAATACATTGATCCTTCTGAGTCAAAAGCATCAGGGTTTAAGAAAAAATATTCTGGATGGTCGCTTTCAGGATAAGTTGTTTTCCAATATGTATCGACTCCCACCCATGCAAGCCTAGCAGAGCGATCGAGAAATATTACCTGGTGTATGTCTTGGTCATGAATATACTCAGCAAGTTCTTTGCTAAAATGAAAGATGGTTTTGCGCTCCTCAGGAGAATCAAAGTAAGTGTATTTCTCTGGGAGACGTTCTTGTTTGAATGAATTAAAATTGATCATAGTAGACAATTCTATTATATCAAAAACTTTTAATCACTTCGAAGTATTTCTTGAAGAGGGTCATTGTTCACAAAGCCAATTGTCCCAGGGAGAGCTTTGCCCAGGCAAACAACACCTTCAATATGATCGTATTCATGCTGAAGAAGTCGTGCCTGGAATGAATTGAAAGATTCTTTGTTGTGTTGTACTCCATTTTCACCTACCCATGACATGACAATAGAAGATGGGCGTTCTATATCTGCCCAAATAAACTACTACCAGCTCAAAGCTGGTAGTTTTGTTTAGGAATAAATTCCTAGGTGGAGAGTATAGTGATGATTACCCCAATATTGTTTTGAGAGAGCTTTATCTTCTTGGAGAAGCTTACGTGATGTTTTTCCTTTGATTAATTGTGCGATCTTTGATACCGAGATCTGTGGTGGCATAGATATGAAAATATGGATATGATCTCGAGATACATGGCCTTTGAGTATTTTAACGTTGTTTGCAAGACAGATCTCTCGTACCAAATCTCGTACACGTTTACCTCTTTTTTGAGTTAAGATAGGTTTACGATATTTTGTGGCCCATACGATATGATATTTGAGGTCATAGAGGGTGTGTGCTCCTTTTCGATACAATTGCATGGGTAAAGTACATCATTCTAAAGAGATCGCCTGAAGGCGAGGGTCTTGCTCCCAAAGAGTTGGAAAATCAAAAAAACACCCTTGCGGGTGTTTTTTTGAACAATTCCTATCGCTTCGTCTTTCGACGAGAAACAATATTCTTGTTCGAGTATTTTTTAGGAGTACGTGTTTTGACACCGTAAGCCAATTTTCCTTGGCGAGTTTTTGGCCCGCGACGCAGTCCGATTCCTTGGCGCCCCTCCCCACCACCATGTGGGTGATCTACTGGGTTCATAGCAGAACCACGAACCGTTGGGCGAATGCCACGTTTGCGGTTGCGTCCGGCTTTACCGATGACGACCAACTTCCATTCAGAATTTGATACTTCACCAATACATGCCCAACAGGTGTCTGGTACCTGACGTACTTCACCTGATGGCATTTTCAATGAGGTATGCCCATCGCTGTGTGCAGAAACCTGGATATACGTCCCCGCAGAACGACCTAATTTTGATCCTCCCTTTGGTTGCAATTCGACATTATAGACAAAGGTACCTACGGGAATATTTTTCAGCATAGTGCGGTTCCCTGGAGTCAAATCTGCCTCTTCAGCGACAATAAAAGTATCACCTACTGAAAGCCCTTTTGGAGTCAGTACATACCGACGTTCGCCATCGGCATAGCATACCAATGAAATAAACGCAGTGCGATTTGGATCGTATTCAACAGATTCTACCTTCGCTGGAATATCAAATTTATTATAATTGAAATCAATATCACGGAATTTTCGCTTTACGCCACCTCCTTTATGACGAGTTGTCAGGCGACCCTGGTTGTTGCGTCCTACATGACGCTTTTTTCCTTTGGTCAGTGACTTATGAGGCGTATCAGTAGTCAAAACTCCGCGATAGGTCACGACAGACATGCCACGACGCCCTGGTGTTGTTGGTTTATATTTTTTCATGAATTAAGTGAGCAGTGAGCAGTGAGCAGTGAGCAGTGAGTGAAGCATGTTGGCTTTTCACTTTTCACTTTCAACTTTCCACTTTTATGTTCATTATCGGCGAATCCACCATAGTGATTAATTAAGCGCATTGTTCTTTTCTTCCTTCGGGAAAGAAAACTACGCAAGGTTGATCGTATCTCCCTTTTTAAGAAATACCATTGCTTTTTTGGTGCCCGCAACATGTGCTGGACGACCACGAAATGTATCTTTGCGAGGTGCTTGATTTACCACGTTTACCTTGGTAGGTGTTACTTTGTAATACACTTCGATAGCTTTTTTGATTTGGATCTTGTTGGCGCGAGGGCTCACGTCAAAGGTATATACATTCTCATCAGAGCCAAGGCGTGCTGCCTTCTCGCTCAGACGAGGCTTGATAAGCACCCAAGAGAGGTCTTCAGTCATATCAACATATTTAGTCGGTACATGTGTCATATATCGAGGCAAATGAATTTAGACTATGCTGATTCTTTTGCAGTTGCAGTAGCCGACGACACTACTGTTTCATTGGTATGATGGCGTGAAGCCAGAATTTCATCAACACGCACTGGATCTACCAATACCAAATAACGATTATTCGCTACATCCAGCGTATTGCATTCCAAAGCATTGGTTACCTTCACATGTGGCAAGTTACGCAATGCTTTTACTACATCAGCATCATGCTCTGGGAGCACTACGCAGATATTAGAAGTGTTGGTACGTGTGTTGAGTGTTTCGAATCCAGAACCTGATGCCAGCGCAGTCATAATAGCTTCGACATCTTTAGTTTTATTTATTCCTGAAAGATCTTCGAGTCCAAGCACTTGTTCGTCGCGCATCTTTTGTGAGAGCGCAGTATACAGGGCCTTGATTTTCATTTTACGGTTGATCTTTTTGTCCCAGATCTTGTCAGCACGTGGGCCGAAGGTAATACCTCCACCAACCCAAATCGGGCTTCGGCGAGATCCGTGGCGAGCACGACCCGTCCCTTTCTGACGCCATGGTTTCTTACCACCACCACGTACTTCTGAACGATCTTTGGTGTGTGCGGTTCCTTGGCGTGCATTTGACTGCATAGCAACAATAGCCTGATGCACCAATGATTCATTCCACGGGCTCGCAAATACAAGGTCAGACAGCTCTACCGCTGACTTTGATTTCGTTCCTTTGTGTGTGTATACATCAATTTTCATAAGCAAATTATAGTGAAGAAAAAATCAATTACGATGTTTTCACAATTTCGAGAACGGTTCCACGTCGACCTGGCACGGCACCTTTGATTAAAAGAGTATTTGTTTCTGGATCCAGAGCTAAAACACGAAGATTTTTGACCGTTACACGATCAGTTCCCATACGTCCGGCCATGCGTGTCCCTTTGAAGACACGAGCTGGGCCAGTAGCACCGATTGAACCTGGTTCACGTTCTGAGTGCTTTTGACCATGGCTACGACGTCCTCCGGCAAAGTTGTAACGCTTTACCACGCCCTGGAATCCTTTACCTTTTGATATTCCTGAAACAGCGATGGTATCACCTGCTTCGAAAACATCGGCAATTGAGTATGAATCACCAATAGCATAGGTAAGCTCAGCAGGGGTTGAAAATTCACGTGTCAAAGCGAAAGCGCCCATGTCGCCCCATTGCTTTTTCTGTGCTTGGGCAACATTTTTTTCTTTACGTGTTCCAAATCCAACCTGAACAGCTTCATAGCCATCGCGATCCAGAGTCTTGAGAGCCGTGACCGTTGCAGGTCCTGCCTCTACGATTGTCGCAGCATGTGCCTGACCTTCTTCATCGAAGTATTGGGTCATCGACACCTTGCGACCAAGGATTGCTTTCATAGAAAGAAAATTATGCGAGCGGCATGTATCACTATCTCAAAAAATGAGAAAAATAGCATGTGCTCAGCGGTCTCTTACAATAAATATGTAAGGTACATAAGTCTTATAATAGTATCTAAAGCCGCTCTTGGCTGAAGATGGTGGGGATTGTACGGAAAAATTAAGATTTAGCAAGGCCTTGAATCCTTACAGACACTTGACTTTTAAAAATTAAAATGCTATAATTAATATATTCTTTAAACAAAAAAATATTAAATAATGAAAAATTTACAATTAGAAAGTTTGACAGACATAAATCGTTTTATTTCAACCATACCGACCCTAAAGGGAAAAGGTATAAGAACTGGATTAGAGGAAATAAGAAGAGCATATTGTATTGCTGAAACTGCTGAAATAAAATCAGCCCTAGAAAAAGCATACAGCTTATTGACTAATACCTATATTAAAAAATATGATATATGTACGTCAGAAATTCCAAACATCTATGGAGAAATTTCTCCAATTGGAAAAATACTAAGATGGGTAAACTCTTAGTTATAGCTAAATGGGTTTAAAACAGTTCCGAGATATTATCTATCTCGGAACTATTTTTATTTCTAGATATTACATAAATCTAAAAGATAAAAACAACCCCTTGCGGGGTTGTTTTAAGAAATCATTTACACCATTTTGATATCTGCTTCGACGCCTGATGGAAGATTCAAGTTCGTCAATGCTTCGATTAATTGTGGTGTAGGATTGATGATATCGATGAGGCGTTTGTGGACCCGTACCTCAAATTGCTCACGAGCGTCTTTGTAGACGAATGTAGCACGATTCACCGTATATTTCTTGATTTCATTTGGTAGTGGTACTGGGCCTTTGACCACAGCATCATACCGACGCGCAATATCCATAATCTGCCCTACGGATGCATCGAGAATCTTGTTTTCGTATGCACGCAGACGAATGCGGAGCTTGACGTCCTGGACTGTTTTGCTAGCCATATGCTAGAAACGAGAAGTTCTGGAAACGTATCGTGATTGATACCTTCCAAAAAGACTTCAGACTAAGCAATAATCTTAGTCACCACACCAGCACCCACGGTACGACCACCTTCGCGAATAGCGAAACGCTGTTGTTCTTCCAAAGCAACAGGTGCAACCAATTTCACCTTGAGGTTTACCGTATCACCAGGCATCACCATTTCGGTTCCTTCTGGTAATTGTGTTTCTCCGGTTACGTCAGTAGTACGGATGTAAAACTGAGGCTTGTAACCGTTGAAAAATGGGGTGTGACGTCCACCTTCTTCTTTCTTAAGAACGTACACTTCACATTCAAATTCAGTGTGAGGAGTAACGCTCCCTGGCTTTGCAAGCACCTGCCCACGAGTGATGTCTTCTTTTTTCACACCACGCAAAAGGATGCCTGCGTTGTCACCAGCCTGACCTTGGTCAAGAGACTTGTTGAACATTTCAACACCGGTAACGGTTGTCTTGGTAGTTGGCTTGATACCGATGATTTCGATTTCTTCACCAACTTTTACGATTCCACGTTCGATCTTACCAGTTACCACAGTACCACGACCTTCAATAGAGAAGATATCTTCTACTGGCATAAGGTATGGCTTATCAAGATCACGTTCTGGAGTAGGGATCCATGTGTCTACTGCTTCCATCAAATCAATGATAGCTTTTGCCCATTTATCATCGAGGCTTGTTGCTTCAGCAGCCTTCAAGCCTGAACCCTTGATAACAGGAGTGTTTGCTCCATCGAATTCATATTTGTCGAGGAGTTCACGGATTTCTTCTTCTACCAATTCAATCATTTCTTCATCTTCTACCATGTCACACTTGTTGATGAAAACAACAATCTTTGGAACTCCAACCTGACGTGCCAAAAGAATGTGCTCGCGAGTCTGTGGCATCACACCATCAGTAGCAGCTACCACGAGGATAGCACCGTCCATCTGTGCAGCACCGGTAATCATGTTTTTGATATAGTCGGCGTGACCTGGCGCATCGATGTGTGCGTAGTGACGATTAGCAGTTTCGTACTCCTGGTGAGAAACGTTGATCGTAATACCACGTTCCTTTTCTTCAGGAGCGTTGTCGATGTCTTCGTATGAACGCTTCTTTGCAAGCCCCTGCAAAGAGAGCACATTAGTAATACCCGCAGTAAGAGTAGTCTTACCGTGGTCCACGTGACCGATGGTACCAACGTTCACGTGTGGCTTAGAGCGATCAAATGCGTCTGCCATAATTAAAACGGGAGAATATACGTACTTACCCCGTGCCGAGTGTGTAATACGTACAATGTATTACATGATTTATCAGCCGGACGGACTAATGCCGTACTTCTCAAAATAAAAAGTTATTAATGCATGCACCGCTTAATAAAAAGCGTTACGGGACAATAGTGTACTGATTTTTAATCAGGTTTCAAGTGTTATAAGCAACAAATAGATCTTTGCACCTTTCAGTAGGATTACACAATATATTAAATTACTTTAATTTCTTTCTTCATTCTTTGGGACAATCCAGCTCGCTAAGAGATACATCAAAGTCCCTGGGATTACTCCAGTACATACTATAATAAAAGCAACCGCTAGACGGATGATCGTCGGATCAATATTAAAATATTCTCCAATACCGCCAAGCAGTCCTGTAATTTTTAGATCAGACGTACTACGATACAGTTTTTTATATTCTTTTGAATGTGTTGTTTCGGTCATATGGTACTAGTATAGCACGATGTAGTCATAGAAATAGCATTAATCAGTAATCCATATTTCTCCATTTTTTTGTGGAGTGATAGTATAAAAGTTGCTTATGTCATAACCTTCTGTAATTGCCCGCGCCATCATAATAACGATTCCGTGGGCGCTGACTAGGATATTATCTGACGTATCTCTAAACTCATCTAAAAAAGAATGAACGCGTAGTTCAAGACTTGTAATTGACTCTGCCTTGAGAGCAAAAAATATCTCGCCATTTTTGAGTTTCATTTTATCTTTTTTCTTATTAGTAAGAGAACCAAAATCATACTCAGTAATTCGGTGGTCAATTTCTATATTTCCTTCAAATCCAATTTCCTCTTGGATAATTTTTGCGGTATCGACAGCTCTTATTAGAGGCGAGGAAATGATCCTATCAAACACAACCCCGAGCTCTTTGAGCTCTTTTGCAGAATTAAGTGCCTGTAATTTTCCAAGCTCAGTAAGTGGCGAGTCTACCTGTGCACCAGCAAAGACCTCATCTAGGTTTGCCTTACTCTCTCCATGACGAATAAAATACAACATACTATTTACACAATACCCCACCCTGCTAATACTTCATCTTTTTCTTCTTCTGAGCACACCTTCTTATACTTTGCAAAAACTCCTGTAGTACGTTCTTTGCATTCATCCCAGGTCTGGTGATCCATAACAACTCCATCGACAAAGCTAATATACCAACATCCTTCACCACTGGCGTGTGCTCGTTTGCGGTCACGGATTTTTTCAATTTCTTCTGGACTCGGAACCTGGGCCAATTCATCCCATGTATCAGTATCTATAAATCCATTGGCTAAATTTATAGATTGATTATCTGCGAATGCAGTAGCAATGGTATCAGCTCGTTCATTCCCTGGTACTCCCATATGCCCAGAGACTCGTATCCACTGAATATCGACAAAACCTGCCGTTGATACTAATCGATGTGCCTGTTGCCAGAGTTCGAGATTTTTGATGGGTTCTCCTTCTTTGTTTTTCCACCCACGCTTGACCCATCCATGGCGCCATGCCGTGATGCCGCTATAGACATATTTGGAATCGGTAAAAAGAGTAAATGATTGATATTTTTTTTCTTGGGCCAGGGTAAGTGCTCGCACAACGGCTGCCAACTCCATCTCATTGTTAGTGGTAGGATTCTTGGTATCGCCATATTCATAGACTCTCTGATGATTGGTATCAATAATAACCACCCCATACCCACCTGGGCCTGGATTACCACGTGTCGCTCCATCAGTAAAAATTTGAATGGGATGATAGTGTTTCATAGAAAAAAGTATATCACAGGAAACAAAAACCACCTCTCGAAACATCAAAAGGTGGTATTGGAATTGTATTTCATACTTCTTTTTTACCGCATTATCTTAAAAGAAGCTAAGTTTTTCAGTAATCATTTCTCCATAAATATTCAGCACCAGCATATACGTACCGGACTGATACTGACCGAGCTTACACATGTCTCCCGCACGACATGAGCCTGCTTCCAGTACCTGGCCGAGCATCGAATATATACGGTATTCTATCGGTGCAAATGACTCAAGCGTGTAGACACCCGAAGTATATGTGAGGTTGTAGCTTGTCTCATGTGGACGATACCCATCTAATGCCACAATAGCACTTGCGTCTTCAGAACCATCATAGTCGACAGCAATAACGCGATAGTACACGATATGGTCATGCCATTTGTCTTCATAACGATAAGTGCTGTTTGAGCGGTTAAAAGGATTCATATATCCAATAGATTCGAAATGAATACCGTCAAAACTTCTCTCGATACGATAGTGCTCAACACTATGCTCAACCCCGACACGCCAATAGATTAAAGCACTCCCTTCAAACTCATATGCATCAACTGAGATCCATGTCACAGGAAGCACCATTGATGGTTCTGGTCTTTGGATAAAACTGCCGATCGTGTCGGTTCCAGAAAAAATATATCCTGTTCTATACATGCCTGTCATATTGTCTGAAGAATAAACATAGACAACGTCTTCCCCCATACTAGACACCCCCTGCGGACTCAACATCCAAGGAGATGAGTGTATGGTGTGTTGACAGTCTTCGGGCGTATAAGTGAACAGCCAGCCAACAGCATACTCATCCCAATCGATGGTATCTTGTGCAGCTGCACTCCATGCGCCAAAAATAAAACAACTAATATCATGAATATACACAGGCATGACAGACATATTGTTCAAAACGCTTTGCTCAATCACATCTTCACAACGATCATCTACTACAGCAATCACATAATATTGACCAATGCCCGTAATGATATCATCAATCGCAGGATCATTATCCAAGCGCATAGTACGCACAACATCAATCGAGTCGCCTGGAAGTAATGAATCAATGCTGTAGATTGTCTGCTCCAAGCGCCCATCAATTTCATCATGATCAAAAATAGGATCAAGAGAAATCCAATGACGAAAATCAAAATTCCTAGCGATCGTATCTCCATAATTATAAATACGCGTTGTCACCGTAATCATATCACCCAGAGCATTGCTATACGGTACTACTGATAAAATCTGAGGCACGAGATCAGCTGTTGCATATGATGAGATGACTGTAATAGGAGCGACCGTAATATTGTTTGATTCTCCACTAGGCCCTTCATAGATATCGTCACGCACATCAGTAAGGGCGATAATATAGTTCGGCCCCAATTGCACACCCGTAAGTGGGTCATCGGGGGTGGAATTGTCTGTATCACCAACATTAATCCCTGCACTCGAATGAGTGTTACTTCCGATAAAAGCCATCATGCCATTTACATACGGAAGAGGAGAGAGGTAGAACTGTGTACGCGATGCTGTTTGATTACGAATCAAACCTTGATTCGTTGTACCAGTAAATATCTCAAGCTCGTGACCTGCCTCAATTTCATTATTGACCAAGAAAAGACCTGTTGTTTTGTCTTTTAAATTATCGATCGAGGTAACATAGTCTGCAGTGGCAGGATTGATAGTCAATACGGAAATCGTACGGATATTCATATTGTTTCCTTCGTCTGCTTCTGCTATTTGATGATTCACATCAGCAATAAACAAAACACGCCATGTCCCTGCGTGAGGGACAGCAGGAAACGTTACAAATTTTTCATCATAGTCATACTCTCCTGGGTCCAAGTCAGCGGTGTTGAAATCCCAAATGAGAATATCAATCCCAGGATCATAATTGCTATCATCCGACAACACAATGCGTGCAGTGGTTCCTGGCGCATCATCAGTACCGTCATTCTCTACTTCAATACCTACTCTCCAGGGAAGTCCTGGTTGTAGATTGTTCGTCTGTGAGAGATAGGTATCAGAAACATCAAGATCTGCTAAATCAGGGGTCGCATTCCCTACCGTAATAATGTTTCCTACAAGATTATCATTTTCATTACTCTCACTGACATCATCAAATGGCTCATCTACTCCTACAACTAGGTAATATACCCCGTCATCCACCTGAGGAATTGAAAGATTCAAAGAAAATGAATAATCAGATCCGGGAGTGAGGGAAGGAATGCTCGCAAACCTCATCAAGCCACCCACTGTCAGGTGAGCCACAAAAGCATCAGCGAGTCCACACATGTAGGAACATGCTGGGCTTGTTTGTGTACCTGTATTTTCCACAGTAAAATTAACGGTTACATTGTCTCCCTGATCGACCGTATGATCACTTACAGAAAATGAGGTTACTGAAAGATTTGGTTCTGATGATCCCCCTCCGTTACTACCACCTGGAGTCATTGCACAGATACCAAAACTTCCAAATGTATTATTCCCAAATTCCCACACTCGAATATGCACCCATGTATTTGGAGTCAATCCACTGAGCGTCATCAATGGCATAAAGTTGGTCGAGCTTTGATCGTCTGCGCAGGCTATCATGCTCAGATTTGAACATGAACCTGTATACGCAGCAATAACTGCATCATTCAATGATGATTGTTGCTGTGTCTGCACGATAAGCATGCCATTACTTGGTACCCATGCTTTGTACCAGACATCGCCACCCGCATAATTACCAGTAGCATTGCCTGAGAGTGATGTCCCTGCACATAGCGGATCAACGGTAACCCCACTATTCGTAGCGCCAACATTGCTCCCTATTTCAAAAGAACATGAATTCACACCTACTGAAAGTACCGTAGCTGAACATGGACCATCATTCATTGGTGCAGCAGGCGGTAAGCCACTGACAACAACAGTCACGCTTTCTGATGCGCTACATCCCGATGCGTCAGTAGCAGTCACAGTATACGTAGTAGTCACTGATGGTGATGCGATAGGATTCCAGACAGATGTATTGGAAAGTCCCGTCGCAGGAGACCAGCTATAACTCGATCCTCCACTGGCAAACAATTGCACGCCCGAACCTTGAATAATACTCGGTGATGCGGGTGAGATAGTTAGTGTTGCTGTAGAAGAAGCTATCGTTATATCATCCCAAGCGGTATAGCAAGTATTGTTGTAATCAAGCACCAAAATCGTATGAGGGCCTGGGGCAGAAGCAAACAGCGTCACGCTTGAACCTGTTACCGCTGCTGCAAAAGTGCCATCAAGATACCATTCATACATACCTGAACCTCCTGAAACCTGAGCTGTGATGATATTGCTTGTACAGTTGGTTGTTACATTTGATATGGTAAGACCCGTTGAGCCAGATTTTATCTGCGTTCCTCCCGAAGGAGCAGAAAGATTATCCGGAGTGCACATTGCATCTGGGTCCCAATCAAAAGTAATTTCATAAGGAGAATCTGGGGCAGGTAACCACCCCGGATCCCACACGCGTATATATAGCGGATAACACATATTACCAGCATGACAAAAAGTTAATTGCTTATCACCGTTGGCTAATGTAGTTACTGGTACTGATGGTACCGATTCAAGGTTTAGATTCTGTGAGCCTTGTTCTGAAAGTGTAACGGTAAGTAATCCAGGTTCAAGAAGCTCAGTAATATACCAATCATCATCAGAAGTCCCTGTCACACAAGCCTGTAGTGTTTCAGACATGGGCACCCCAGAACCAATAAGACTTGTTTGGTGTGCCTGGGACTGATTGCCATTCGGCTCATGGTTGTCAGTACATGCCATAGTAATATCTGTCGTCCAAACTATTCCAAACCCCGAACTCTCTACTGAACAATCGGATCGAAAAATAATATAGAATCCACCCACATGAGACGTAAATGTTGTCTGGGGAAGATCTAGAAGACTCCCCGTGTAGAAATTTGCTACAGGGATGTCTCCTGGTGCATTTGACCCTATGCCGAGGTCTGTCGTATTGTTATGTGGATTAGGCTCAATCGTTGGATTGGGCTCACTGTAGATCCACATGTAATCTCCTGGACCAAGGTTAAACTGAGTGATGCTCAGAGAAACATCAGATACTCCTGGATCAATCTTATAAACTCGATTCTGCAATGCTCCATAATTACCACCAGAACCTCCTGAGTCAAAAAAAGACCCTGATGAGGCCGAGTAGTTCATCTGTATTGGATTGTCATTGATACGTCCGTAGTAGTAGAACCAGTCCCATGTATCTCCCGGGTCGTATTTTGAACTTGCGGAATTACCCGAAATATCAAAATGCTGATGCCCTTTAATGTCTAAACATTCTGGCAAAAGAGTTGTCACGCTATGTGCTGGGCCTGTATAAGTCGCTAATCTATTGATATTTGGATATCGACTGGCAATATCTTTCACAAGATCAGCGCTTTCTTGATAGAGTTCTTCAGAGAAGTAATTGAAGTTAGCTGTTCCTTCGTGCTCTATCCCTATGGAGATACTGTTATGCAGACCGATGTGCTGAGCTTTATCAACCTCACAAACTGCTTGGAATACAAAGTCAGAATTCTGTCCTTCGATTGGATATCCACCAATGGCATAATGGGCACTTACTTGACTCACACAATTTTGAAACCAATTAACAGCGCTCTCTATCGAAGCGACAGAACCAGCAGCCCCACCAATGGTATGTATTGCTACCTTATCAATAGATGAACTAGAGGATCGGGTCCCGTAATTACATGACGCTGCGATTTCTGTGCTATCAACTCCTGTATAATCACCACAAGAAAAACCACCTGATTTTAATAAAGACTGATAATAATCACTCTCTCCAGGCAAGATGTATTGAGGAAATTGCATGAGGGATCTGTAGTCTGGATTATTCAGAAATCTCACCACTCGCTTAATAGCTGACGCATTGGCATCACTTCCAAGCGGAAACGCATCAAGTTGAGCCACTCCTAACAATAGAGAATCTATATCACTATTTCCAAAAGTTATCACAGACAATGCTTGTGCGTAGCTTAAAATACTTATTCTCGGACTCATCAAAATAGAATCGCGAGAATAATCTGAATAGTTAATAATTTTTGATAAATTATTATAGTACTCACCTGCTTCTGGAACATCATAGTAATCCATAACAGTGTATGTAAGAGGAGATGAGTGATGATCCCAAGATTCTTCTTGCTCTTGAGAATACATGCTATGAACAAATCCATTTTGCGAAGCCACTGCCTCTAAAACCCCTCTCGGAATACTTGGATAGAGTTCATATGCTTCGTCAAAATACTCTTTGTATAGATAACACTCAATACTTAGAATTGGTTGTCTAAGCATTTGTTCTCTACTCGGACACTCTGGGATGATACGTTGTGGTTCTTTGACTAAAGCCTGCCCACTCTCCCCGGTCTTCAATTCGGTTTGAGTAACGTTTGAAATTGTTTCAGAAGTCTTCATGTCTTCTGATGTCTTGTTGTTGAGATTTCTTGGTCCTTGACCAAAAACCCCAACCACTGCCAAAATCCCTATCATCAGGAATACTAGTGCAAGTGTTGTAATTGTAAATGTCTTTTTCACGATTTTAAATTTTTAATAATTAACAATAAGATGCCATGCGGCGGCAAAAAACAATATTCAAATCTATACACAGGCTTCGTTCAATATGCGGTTATCAACGAACACATGTACAGATTTAGTTTCATGATACGCATATATTGGAGAGTATACAACTTGTTCAAAAAGTTCCGTGTTTACGTATGGGTGTGGATAACTATGATTTCTCTCCCAATGATTCAGTAATATCAATAATCCTAATGCGTAACTGCTTCTTGTATCCAAATGTCGACTGCTCTATTGAGCCGATAACATATATTTCTTTCTGTGGATCATTTTTTGATTCATGAGTGGAAAGCGCGAAAGAGAAGTCTTCCAACTGAGTGAAAAATGCAATTGCCTCAATATTGTTCCCCTTGTGATCATGTACGATAACTTTGACATGCTCTTTTCCTTTCCCAAACATACTCACATCTTTTATAGATCCTTTGATAGCAACGACAGGAGCTGGGTTACCCACCCCAAAAGGAGCACATGAGCGCAATGTAGCATACAGCATCGGCGTAATCTCGCTCGGGGAAAGAATGCTATCAAGAGTGACCTTCTCCTCATTAGCAATACAAATCTCTGAATTTTTTTCAGCCAGGGCTGTATTCAGTATCTGTTCGAGTTGAAGAATCTGCTCTACACGTAGTGCAAAACCGCCCGCTCCCGCATGACCGCCGAAGTGTTCCCATGTATTCTCTGGAACTGCTCGCATAAGCTCGACCAGGTGGACGCCATTGGCAGAGCGGCATGACCCTTTGATGATTCCATCAGATTGTTCAGACCAGACGAAAGCGGTTACTCCATACGCCTCGGTAATTTTCGAAGCAATCAACCCTAAGACACCCTGCTCCCAGGTACGCTCACCCACAACGACAATACTAGGCAAACGTGTACGCTTACCTAGTCGATCATGTACGATTTTCATAATACGCGCAACAGTTGTCTTGCGCTTACGGTTAAGAGACTCGAGATGTTGTGCCCGATCCAGAGCCTCTTGTTCATTTTCTGACTGAAGGAGTTCAAATGCACGCTCCGGATGATCCATACGCGATGCGGCATTGAGCCGTGGTGTTATAGAAAAGACCACATCGTCTTCGGTCATCAGCTGTGTACGAATACGTTGTTGGGCAATCAATGCCCGCAAGCCGTGATTGCGGGTCTTTTTCAACACTTGCATACCAAACCAAGCAAGAATACGATTCTCCCCTATCAGGGGAACCATATCACTCAATGTTGCCAGCCCCACAAGATCCAGCAACCACTTCTCCCATCCGACATGGGGCACGCGGAGCGTATCGGGAAGATCAGGAGCATCACGAAGCCCTTCCAAAAGCCCGCGTGTCAACTGAAATGCAACAGCCGCCCCACAGAGTTTGGCATCAGGATATGGATCGCGCGCAGGATGGATAACGGCAAGCACTTCTGGGATCTGGGATGGCATTTCATGATGATCAGTCAGGATCACATCTACTCCCTGACTCTGGAGCCACGACAAAGTTTCGTATTCGGTAATCCCCACATCCACGGTAATCAAAAGATCAACTCCTTTTGCTCGTAATTCTTCAACTGCTTTTCTATGGACACCATATCCTTCGTAGTGACGGTGCGGAATATACACGGTTATTTTTTCTTCCGAAACATTACATGCTCGTAGTGTATTGTAGATCACACATGCACCCGGGATACCATCAGCATCATAGTCAGCATAGATACCGATATGTTCACCTTTTTTCAAAGCAGAAACAAGTCTTGCGGTGGCTATCTCCATATCAGCAAACAATGCTGGATTGCTCAAAGCAGCATAGTCAGGTGCGAGGAATTTTTTTGCCTCATGTGTGGTAGTGATGCCAGCTCGAAACAAGATGTTTTGCACGAGCGGATGAAAAGTATGAAGTTGTTGCGCAATATCTTCAGGCAGAGCGTCCGTAAAGGTAAATTTCGTCATGTAAAGAATACTACAGGAAAATAAAAAAGAGTGCGAGTTATCACGACTGGTGTTGCCTGCTTTGTACAAGTATAAGAGGACTGCATGAATATAAAAACTACCGAATATTCTTTCAAGCTCCAACCATCTTCAATACCTGGAGCAGGCGTCGGCGTATTTGCCCTGCACGATATTGCATCACAAACATTGCTCGACATTTGGAGCCCCGACACTCATGCTCGACTCTTAAGAAAAGAAGATGTTCCACCCGAGCTCATTGTTTACTGTGTCGCAATAGACAATGACCTCTGGTCATGCCCAGCAGCATTCAATCATATGCAACTTGCTTAGTATCTCAATCACTCAAATACTCCAAATGCGCTATTTACAGGAGATAGCGTAATTGCCCTACAAGATATTCCAAAAGGAGAGGAGATTACCATTGATTACAATACGCTCGGAGAGCCTGAAGAAATGAAAGAGTTTTATTATAAGAAGTAATATTCCTAAATATAAAAATCCTCCATACTCTACACTATTGGGCAGAGAGTTTGAAAATACTCATAAGGTAATAAATGTTGTGTGTTACAACCTAACTAAGACATTCTTTTTCTAAAAGAAAAAGCTATCTACAGCAGCATCAATATCGAACCCTGCAATATCATTCTGGCACTGACTGATCTGATCCGCGTCATAATTACCGCAGTTTGATGTACGAAGGGTAAACATGGTCGAGCGACTTCCTTGCGCTTGGGGAGTGACATAAGTATAGGTCGTATATATACTGCCCGTAGCTCCCTCCGAAGATACTGTTACACAATATGTATGATCATTAATCACTTTTTCTATGGTTTCTCCCATTTCTGATGTTGATGGATTACAGGCATAAGAGGCGGTCGATGTATCGATCGATGCTGGCCAGTCCTGGCTGGTCATATATGGCGCTGGAAGAGTGGTATTCGCCCCACTCATAATAATATCTGAGCCTATTCTTCCTGTCGCTGAATTCATAGTAGAATCAGCCTCCTCTGCCTGATTTGAAATTGGCGTTGGACTCATATCTGTATGTGTATTCTTGACCCAAGGACGAGTGACGAAAAGGACAAGAGCAATAACAACAAAAAGTATGATAATGGCATGTACATGTTAAAAAGGTTTCATACAGAGAATACAATTAAAAGATAATGCCACTAGTATATCATGGTATACTAATAATCTCTCTCATATGACAACCCTCTTCCAAAAAATTATCGATCGAGAAATTCCAGCCGTCTTTGTCTATGAAGATGATCAGTGTGTAGTTATTATGGATAAATTTCCCACGACGCGTGGGCAGTGTCTTGTGATCCCACGAAAACCAATTGATTATGCCTTTGATCTCGATGATGTCCTGTATATACATTGCCTAACCATTGCCAAAAAAATAGCGCATGCGATTGATCAATCGCTCCAACCTATCCGTACGTGTATGGTGATCGAAGGGTTCGAGGTTCCCCATGCTCATATCAAACTTTTTCCTTGTTATGAGAAAAAATTAGTCATGAGCGGAGGCATTGAAGTAGATGATGTGACACTCGAAAAAATTGCCCAACAATTACGAACGCAGGTATAAAAGAAAAGCCCTATCGAGGGCTTTTTTATACCTTATACATCATTCTCGCTATGCACCAGATCGCGTGCCCAGAGGAAGCCCGTCTTCTGATCAATAATAAAGACAAATGATTCATCATCATTGAGTTGAAGGCGCACCCCATCTGGATCATAAGGGACGCTTGAGAATGTTTCGATAATAGCAGTCATCCCAGTGTCAGTGTTGATACGCCACAGAGTATCAGTAAAGGAAACTCCTCTTTGGTACCACTCGTCAGGATAGAGTGCTGATGTAAATCGTTGAGGCACCATACAATACACATTGATATTGTCTTTGCTCCATACGCACTTTTCTGGCAGTGTTTGAACAGCCAGCGGACGCATAGTTCGATCGCTCACATTCATCACACCGAATTGATTTCCAGTCTGTCCAACACTGTATGCATAGAGCACCCGAGAACCATCGGTGCTCGTCTTTGATGTCAATCCATGGTAGCCCTTGAGAACATTAAACAAATCTTTTTGTGTAAGATCATAGAGATAAACATATCCTGGCACACGACCACTGGCTTTCGTAGTAAATGAAATCACCTCAGGGGCTGCCCATTCGACAATCCAATCACGGAAATCAAAGTCATAGATACGCTCTGCTCCATTACCAGCTGGGTCACTTACAATGCCCCATGCGGTATCACCACGATCGACAAGACGAAAGATGTCGGTTTCTTCTGGATGAACAGCTAGCTGGACAATATCATCTTCAATAAAGGTCCCAGAGAATGAATATGGGGCTTCATCGCTCTGTGCAATCTCTCGTTCAAGTTTACGCTGTTCAATTTCTAGACATGCTTTCTGAAGCTCCCCATTGGTCTGACCTTTAATCAAGGCATCGACCTTGATACCTCGCGCTTCTTGAAAAGCCTTCACTGCCAAGGTCATCGCCCCATCAAATGTTGCTGGCGTCAGTGGCTGTGGTGGTACGATAACTTGTGTAAGAATACTCTGAATCGTTTCAATATCACGCCCCGTATCACCTTCCTCATGAGGTAAAGTGAAATCGTAGGGACAATAGGCTTGTGCCATCGAAGATGTCAATCGTCCGCGATAGGTTTTGATAGTAAATTCATCATTGTCAAAATAACGCATATAGATACGATCCTGTCCAGCAAAAGAAGATTCGTACATACCATTGATCGGATTATCAATCAATTGCTGACGCTCAAGCCCGCGATCGATGATCGTATCGTAGATCAACCCGCCGCTCTGATCGTGATACCGCACGCGTGGCAAATCAACAGTGGTAATAATATCCTCAGTAATTTCCTCAGTGGTAGTCGTTCCATCTTCATTCTCAATATCAACAAAACGTGTCACCGGTGTGATTTCTTCTTTTTGATACACATAGGGTGCATACCCGGTTATGGGGAAATCAGTAATCTGGAACAAGAGCTGGCGTTTTTCTTCAGGAGCAGGAACCCCCGTAGTACCGGTGCCAGTCCCTCCTTGTCCACTACCCGTACCTGTAGTGGTGCCCGGCTCTCCAACCGCCCCTGGACCAAAAGGGACTTCAGGAAGCGAGCTGCCATCTGGGCGAGATTCACGATTAGGATTGATAAAAAAGAGAAAGATAAAGAGCCCAATCAAAAGGATGCCTAAGGTAATCAAAATAACTCCAAACCATTTACGATTCATATAGGTTTATTGTAGCATGTGTTTTCTTTTAATTAAACAGCCTCGGAAGTCTTTTGAGTGAGCTGCTTTCTCTTCAATACTAGGATATACGTCTTTTCCAAAAATAACTTGAAAAACATTTCCTATAATCCCCAACCAACAGAAATAATTATATCGAGATTGTAGTGCTCAATAGATCGGGTAACACTTCTTACTCCTTCATCCTAAACTATCCAATTCGTCTTCATTGAGGATATTTTTAATATGTTTATTGATTGCCGGAATACCTACATGAAAAATCTCAGCACGTTGCTTTTGTGTCGCCCAGATGGTCTCTGCACGGACATCCGCACGCAGTGTCATTGCACCACTTTCATTCTGGTATGCCACCAGACATTTTAAGTCTTCATTGCTTATACTCTTCATTATACCCAAAAAAGAAAAATGACACAGTATCTGGAGATGCTGTGCCATTTTTGATTTATATGTGTTTCCATTAAAGAATTGTAATTAAAAAAGGAAGTTTAATTACTCATAAAACGAACATATTTAATCTTCTTACTTGACATTCGTGACTCAAGACTTGTAATCTTTAGGCCTTTATTTTTTAGTCTACCACTATCATCACTAGAAGATTCTGCTACCTTTCCATCACCAATATAGATAATCACATGCCAGTCTGGTGCTCCCAGCAGATCCCCCGGAGTCAACTCTCTACCATTGATGATATTATTTGCATAGTCACTAGTACTTGCGTTTATCTTTTGCGAATCTCCTTGAGAAAAAATCTTTGAAGTCCCAGAAAGATTGCCCGTGGTCATTCCTGCACACTGTAAAACATGACTTACATACCCAGAACAATCAAGACAGATTGAGCCGATCGGACAATACGTTCGGCAAAGTCTATTGTTCTCACATGTCATAGTCCTTCCGATGTCAGATTCATCCCAAGCCCAACCCTCTGGAATATGTCCTCCTTTCCCACCGAAGCGATAAGTAACATCTCCTACGAAGCTCGTTGCTATTTGATTTATGGCACCAGAGCCACCACTACCAGGACAATACAATCCTAAACTACTTTTCAAGTCTTCCGGTAATTCATATTTATTTACAATATCTCCAGCTCCTGAATAATTTACTATATATCCTGCTGGGACATTTGGATCTTGAGGGCCTAAAGAAACCTTCTTAATCCCCGGGTCCAAATTCAACAAATCAGGGTTAATGGTGCGTAGAATAATAAAGATACTTACTGCAATCAAAAGACCGAGGAAGGCATTGGTAATAGTTTCTTTCGCATTGGCCTTTCCGCCAAATGACTCGGTAGTCATATACTTGACTCCTGCTGCAATAATCATCAAGACAGCAATAATTCCCATAAACCCAATGACCATCTGTAAAAGAGTATTGATATATTTCCCAAGTGAAAGGTTTTCGTCCACACGATCACCAAATCCTGGGATGGGAGCGAGGAGTTCTTGGCAGCCAGGCTTTCGTAAGTCTGGTTGACTGGGATCGTAACAAGGGTTGGATTCGTCCATGGGATTAAATCCTCCTATGTTGGTATCTGACTTGTGGAACTTCCAAGGAAATTCTGCCTTACATGACACTGTCTTTGTAGTATCACAGTGGAAACGTAGGTGTTGCTTGACATTATCGGCTTTGCTGATTTCTCCATTTTCATTTTCAAGAGCAATATAGTAGTCACATGGCGCCGGAAAGGTAACCTGGGAAGCAATAAAAGGAGCTAGAAATTCTCTGAGAACACCGAGAGTGGCAGCTTCATTAGCTACCCCACCAGGCATGCCCGCCGTTACGAGAGAAGCCGTTGCAACCCCCGCCAACCCGCCTGATATCCACGTTGCAGCAACACCCCCCGCAACAAAGATCACAGATGAGGCAACCCCTCCAACGATAGTCGATTCGTAGAACATTTTTGCATAAAAATCATATTTGGTTGTATTGGAAGAAGTATTAGAATCGAGCCCCCCTATGATATCATTATCTGTATATTCATCCAAAAAGTCGTCTTTTATATCTTCAAACATCTCATCAGCATTTGCCCAGGGATCGCCCACTTGTATACCAAGCCAGTCTGAGGTGTATGCATCAAGCATGTCTTTTTCTTGAAAAAGCTCAAACAGAGCTTGTCTGTTTGTCGAAACAAATGCAGTAATTTGATCTTTGATCGGCTGACGTTCTGTATATGAAAGCTCCGAACAGAGCTCTTGTCCTGCTGTTAGAAGCAATCCCAACGTGCCGTCTTCTTCAAGAGTAAATTCTCGTTTGTCCAGATCTGCCACAGATCCAGCAGCCCTATTACTCATCAAACTTATTTTTACCGTCTGACCACTACATCCTTGTGTAAATATTTTTGCAATAACCTTGGGGGGCTTATCATCTTCAAACCAAGTAGAAGTATACGGACCTCCAGCAGCATCTGGTATTTGAAAGCTCCCCACTCCTGATACTTGTCCATAGCCAGCAAAACTAGCGTCTAGTATTTTACATTGACTATTATTTTGTGCCAAAACTACCCCCGGTTGAACAAAAAAAGGAAGTGTGAAGAGTAGAATCCCAATAAAAGCTGTAATTTTTTTGACGAAGTGTGAAGGGTAAAAAATCATATAAAGTAGTATATCATTTAAATGAGTTAAAATCGTACCTGCGTCTCGGCACTTGCCTGCTGAAGAATTTCATTCGTATTATCAATCTTCAAGGCAACATTTGAGTATCCTGCAGTGCCTTCTGGTGGCACAAGTGGGATTTCGTTCTCGAGCCCCGAAAGTGATGCCGGAGGAAAATAGCGCTCCCCATCTATGGTCCACTGGAAATCTAAGTCATCAAATCCGTCCGCTGCTGAAAAGTGGTAGGGGTAGGCAATCAAGCGATTCAAACCGCCATCGATAGTGAATCCACCATTGTTTTGGTAGATAGGATTTCCATCGAGATCCTGTACGGCAAACCGTATCTCCGGATCAAAGCGCGGTAGTATCAGAGATGCTTGAGCACGAAAAGGCTTGAGGCGACCCGTTACATTGACGGCGACAGAAAATCGATTGTCGAAAAAGTTGTTACGAATTGTGAATGAATTCTTTTTAAATCCTGATTGATCTTGCTTGACGTCACCATTATGCTCCCAGGTATACACGTATTGGTCGTTGGTAATGACACCCGATGGAAGAGCTACGACTTTCAGATATCCTTCTGATGCAGGGAGTGCCTTCCCTCGATAAAATGGCGGGACGTAACTATCAGGGGCTTCCCACAAGAGATCGACATATGCTGGCTCGATACGAATACGCTTAGTGAGTGTGTCTATCTGATTCCAACGAATACGAACCTCGACTAAAAGGGATTCTCCAAGGTTACCCGAGGTTGTGGTGATTTCTTTCTCACCAATACCACTGAGGAGTTCTTCCCCATTCACAATCCAGGTAATACGTGATGTATCAAGGTTAACCACGAAGCTTTTGAGAGAAAGGACAACCTCTTCAAAAGGGCCAGGAAGCTCTGGATTGGTTTGGAGAATGACATCGTTGGCATTCACGATCTGAATACCTTGCGCCTGCGCTCGTCTCGATACGCCAACAAAGCCCGTGCTCACAAGGAGTACTGTAAGAAATGTCATGAAAAAAAATCTTTTCATAGATAGTATGATTATAGCATTAAAATTCAAAATGTTGCCAGAGGTATCCATCTTATACTCTTTTTAGCATATCTACCATGTTTTGAGCTACGGTCTCTGCTTTTTTTCTATGTGTTTGAATACTTGCCTTATTTTCTCTATCATCACAGTCTTTCTTACTGTCATCCCCACCTTTTTTCTCCTCTGTCATCCCCGTGAAAACGGGGATCCAGTGTGCTACCATACAAAAGAGTGTCGAGACTGATACTCTTTTGCGTATGAAAAATGAAAAATATTTCTATGTGTATATCCTTGCGAGTAAAAGGAATGGCACTTTATATATAGGTATTACCAATAATCTTGAAGCGAGAATACTTCAACACAAACAAGGTAAAGGGAGTGTATTTACAGCAAAGTATGGTGTCTCTATCCTTGTATATTATGAAATGTTTCATTATGTGAGTGACGCTATCATTAGAGAAAAGCGATTGAAGAAATGGGAGCGTGCATGGAAGCTTGAGCTTATCGAGAAAGATAACCCCCTGTGGCATGATTTGAGTCTTGGGTGGGATACTTCTGGATCCCCGTTTTCACGGGGATGACAGAAAAGAGAGCACGTGGATGACAGAAAGGAAAAGTGGGATGACACAAAAAGGTGGTGGCGACAAGAAAAAAAGGGATGAAAGAGGAGAGAAGAGTAATGGTAGCAAAAGGTGGGAATGACAGGAGTTGTTGGGTTTTGAGCTCGTGCCGCCTGCCGTCATTTTTTTAGAAGCAAGCAAAGAAGGCAACAGCCCTAGAAGCATGAGCGAAGCAGTGGTATAATTGAATTCATATGGCGATGCGTTTCGAGGTACCACAATTTATTGATATTAAAGATAAAATCTTTGGACCGTTTACGCTGAATCAATTTATCTTTTTGGCTGGTGGTTTTGGGCTTGGGTATGCTATCACGCGTTTGGTGCCTTCTTTTCTCAAATATCCTCTTGCTCTGATTCCCGCGGTCTTTGGTCTCGCGCTTGCTTTCTACAAGGTCAACGGGAGACCTTTTGCACTGATGGTGCAAGCCTTTTTTATGTATCTTTTTAGTAAAAAACTTTTTATCTGGAACCAGCGCCTAGTTTCTGAAAAACCAGAAGGAAAAGAAAAGGAAGTAGAATCTAAACGAGAAAATGATCTAGTCTCAGTAGGCGGTCCTGTCACCAACGATCGCCTACGAGACCTTGCTTGGAATCTTGATATTCTCGAAGATGGGAAATAGACAGAAGTAGAGTCAGCCTGGCGTAGACGGGTCCCTCTCGGCTTTTGCTATGCTATAATAAACATACCTTTTTATGCCAGGTGTCGGTTCATACAATTTTGTCCATGTGAAAGAAGTTCGCGATGGCGTAGTCATTCTCAAAGATGGGGGGCTACGAGGAATTTTGATGGTGACTTCAATGAACTTAGCCCTGAAATCTGCCGAAGAACAGGAGGCGACCATTTTCCAGTTTCAAAATTTTCTCAATACGCTTGATTTCGATACTCAGATACTGGTGCAATCACGGCGTATGGATATTCGTCCGTACATCAAGACACTTCAAGATCGCATGCTTCAACAAAAAGAAGAACTCCTGCGTCTCCAGACGCGTATGTATATCGAGTATGTACAGTGGTTTGCTCAGGAGTATGACATCATGAAAAAGCATTTTTTCGTGGTGGTACCATATTCTGCTGATGCAGGTCAGACGCGAAAGAAGAGCTTCATCGACAAACTCTTTGGTGGAGCATCGGGTAAAAAGAAAGTATTGAGCAAAAAAGGCTCAAGTACACAAAACACATCGGCAGATGACGAGGATTTTGAACAGAAGCGCTCACAGCTTGAGCAACGTATGGCAGTGGTCCGTCAGGGGCTGATGTCGCTTGGGCTTGTCGTGGGGTATCTTGATACCGAGGAGCTCATTGATATGTATTACAGCCTGTATAATCCTGGCGATACACAAAAGGCTCTAACAGGAGCTTTGTCGTTGGAGTAACTATAGCTTATGGGAATTTTTGACTTTTTGACAAATAAAAAGAAAAAAACAAAGAAGGGCAATGATAGTTCCTCTCTTGATATGTTAGGAGAATCATTGGTACCAGAAGAAATCTATAAAGCAGCTGCCCTCGAGCTACAAGATGTCTTGGCCCCTTCGGCGGTGGAGATTTCTTCCAATGGTATTAAGATTGGGGATAAGTTTGCAAAATCCTTCTTTGTGATTTCGTACCCTAAGTTCCTCACTGCGGGTTGGTTGGCTGAAGTGATCAACATGGACGCGCTCCTCGATATTTCTATTCAGATTCACCCTATTGCTACCGAGCAAGTTTTGCGTAAATTCCGCAAAAAAGTGGCCGAAGTCGAAAGCCAGATTCGTACCCGTCAGGAAAAAGGCTTGGTGCGTGACCCGATGCTCGATAGTGCGTATCAAGATCTTGAACGACTCCGTGATCAGTTACAGCAGTCAGAAGAGCGCATGTTTTCAGTAGGGCTCTATCTGACGATCTATGCTGAAAGCCAGGAGGATCTTTATAAAACTGAAGATGCTATTCGCTCTACTCTCGAATCAAAACTGGTCTATATCAAGCCAGCACTTTTTCAGCAAGAGGAGGCCTTTACCTCGACGTCACCTTTGGGCAATGACTCCATGGGAATTGATCTGAAAATGAACTCAGGGCCACTGTCATCATTTTTCCCGTTCATCTCTTCCGACATGACAGACAACAAAGGCATCTTATACGGTATCAATCGACATAATTCTGGCTTGATTATTTTTGATCGTTTTTCTTTGCCAAACTATAATTCAGTTCTTTTTGCGACATCGGGAGCCGGTAAATCATATGCGACGAAGCTGGAGATTTTACGTACGATGATGTTTGATACTGAGATTATTATTATTGACCCTGAGCGTGAATATGAATATCTTGCTGAAGCGGTTGGTGGGCGCTATTTCAATATCGCTCTGTCTTCGGAGCACCATATCAACCCTTTTGACCTGCCTATCCCACAGAAAGGAGAAGCCCCTGCAGATCTGATCCGTGCCAATATTATCCAGCTGGTGGGACTCTTTCGTATTATTTTGGGAGGCTTAACCCCAGAAGAAGACGCTATTATCGATAAGGCCATCAACGAAACCTATGCCTTGAAAGATATTACCCCTGAGTCTAATTTTGCCAAAATCGAACCACCTCTGATGAGCGACTTCGAGATGGTCTTATCGAGTATCGAGGGGAGCGAGTCACTCTTGCAGCGCCTGACGAAATTTACCACAGGGACCTGGTCTGGATTTCTCAACAAACCAAGTAATGTCGATATCAACAAGAAGTTGGTTGTCTTCTCCATCCGTGATATGGAAGACGAACTAAAACCAGCTGCCATGTATATCATTACTCACTACATCTGGAATGCGATTCGTAAAAATATTCGCAAGCGTCTTCTCGTTGTCGATGAGGCCTGGGTGATGATGCAGTCTGATGATGCTGCATCGTTCCTTTTCGGTATTGCGAAGCGTGGACGTAAATATTTCCTCGGATTGGCGACTATTACTCAGGACGTGAATGACTTTATCAACTCAAAATATGGGCAAGCGATCGTGACGAACTCATCCATGCAGCTTCTTTTGAAACAGGCTCCATCGTCTATCGATAAACTCCAACAAGTTTTTAATCTTACCGATGAGGAAAAATACCTGCTCCTTGAAGCCAATGTCGGTGAGGGGATCTTCTTTGCCGGGACACGTCATGCAGCTATCAAAGTTATTGCTTCACATACTGAAAATCAAATCGTGACCACCGATCCCCATGAATTAGAAAAGATCAAAAAAGCGAAAGAAGCATTTGCGGAAGCAAGTGAATAATATTTATATAGCTCACACCCAGTGTGTATAGGTCTTCTTTCTCGAACTTACTCCTTCACTTCTCTAGGGCACCCCCCGCTTTGCCCTGTCATCCCATCTTTTTTCACTCTTTCCACCTCTTTTCTCTATCGTCTCCACCTTTTTGCTATTATCCCCATGCTTTCTTTTCTGTTGCCCTCTTTTTTCTATCATTCCACTCTTTTTATTCTGTTATCCCGCCTTTTTTCTTTCTGTCATCCCCACTTTGCCCTGTCATCCCCGTGAAAACGGGGATCCAGAAGTATCCCACCCAAGACTCAAATCATGCCACAGGGGGTTATCTTTCTCGATAAGCTCAAGCTTCCATGCACGCTCCCATTTCTTCAATCGCTTTTCTCTAATGATAGCGTCACTCACATAATGAAACATTTCATAATATACAAGGATAGAGACACCATACTTTGCTGTAAATACACTCCCTTTACCTTGTTTGTGTTGAAGTATTCTCGCTTCAAGATTATTGGTAATACCTATATATAAAGTGCCATTCCTTTTACTCGCAAGGATATACACATAGAAATATTTTTCATTTTTCATACGCAAAAGAGTATCAGTCTCGACACTCTTTTGTATGGTAGCACACTGGATCCCCGTTTTCACGGGGATGACAGAAAGGAAAAGGGGCAGAGATGACAAAGGAAGACAAAGAAGACACAATAGAGATGTGATAACACAAGAAAAGTGATGATAAAGAATAAAATACCCCGATGCAGAGCCGTAGGGGTATTTTTTCGAGTTCGCTAATCGCTCACTCTATGTTTTATGCCGAGGTAGAGCCTCGGGGAATATCACCAAGAAGATTGAAAATTTATTTACTTCTTCGGCGGAGTTGGCGGCATAGGGGGGACCATCATACTTGGTACGGAACCCTGATGAATAAGATCCTCGGCATGCGGAGTTGGGCGCGGAGGCGCAGGCGGTGTCAGAGAGGCTTGGGGCTCATCATCAGTAGCAAAATCTTCATGATACGGATCAGCATCTGGATAGTGAACGGGAGCGACTTCATGAGTGTCAAGCGAGAAGGAGCCAGCGAGCTTTTGCTCGGCAAGAGAGACTCTAGGGTGGGGAATGGTATCAGCAATGGAGTTTTCTACGGAAGCTGATTCTCCGGCAATAACCTCACCACCCCCAAGCTCGATACCCATATCTTCGAGCACATCACGTGTCGTATCTGTTTCCTCCTCTTTTTCGAGATCATCCAATTCTTGCTGAAGCAGCATAATCTGATCGCCATACTCATCATGAATCACCTGTTGCACGCGTTCAAAAATACGTTCCGCAATATCATGTGTGATACTTTCCGCAATTGATCCAGAGACACCGATATGATTCATAATGTTACTATAAAATAATTCTGGTTGTGAAATACCAAAAATAGTCATGGCTGTCTCGACCGTTAGATTAACAATTTGCTGCTGACCGAGCCGATGCTTGGCACCGATGCGTGCAATCTCGGCAGTCCAATCAATAGCATCAAGGGCCTCTTGCATATACTCAGGCAAAGCCTCCATGTATTGCTGGATGAGATCTTGAGTAGCTTGTGGAAGAAGTATATTCATACGAGAAAAGTACGGATTAGATTAAAACTATTTATCATCTTTCTTAGCAGTTGCGCGGAACATTTGCTGGAGTTGCGCACGGTCTTTTTCGGTGAAACCATGAGCCCATCTTTCTGCACCCGAGATCGCAGAAGATCCTACCGCACCAGCAAGTCCTGCCATTGCAAAAGAACCCATAGGAGCCCCTGCCAACGCCAGACCGGCACCCCCCAAGACGACTCCAGGGATACTCGCCCCAATTCCATGCGAGAGTCTCATAAAGAAACTATTCATCATCTCAACCTCTTGTCTGAGGATTTTTGATTTTGCTGCCTGCATTTTCCTATCGATCTGTTTGATATCTTTATCAAATTTCTTAATCGTATCATTTGCTTGTTTGTACCGTGTCCCCATTTCATTATTTTCATTACCTGGTTTTGTACGGACAGCATTCAAATCAGCCTTTGCATTTTCTAGATTTTTTTCATCATACGTACCATGTGTGGTATTGAGATTTACTAATTCTGCCTGCTCTTCTGGCGAGCGTGTTTTTTTGTTTGAAAGAAGTTTTTGCCTTTCAAGTTCTTCAATTTTTTTCAAAATCTCGGTCTCCTCCTTGATAGACTCTTTTACTTTCCCAAAGCCATCTGAATCAGGATCAGTGTCCTTGTAAATAAAGCTTCCATCTTTGAGCATCTTATCCATCGTTGTCTTTTTGTCTTTCTCTTGTGAAAGTTCTCGCTGAGCAGCATTGACTTGTGCTTGTGCGTTGATAACTGTGATATCTTTGCTTGGGTCTTTACCAGCTATCTTTGCATCTTTTCTTGCTTGATCAAGAGCTTCTTGTGCTTGGTATACTTCTTCTTGTGTGGTAGCAATTTTCTCTTCTTGCTGTTTTATCTTTCCTTCCATCTCATTTTCTGCAGCAAGGAATTCATCAGACCCTTCAATAATATCTTTCTCTGCTCTTGCATTTGCTTGATCTTCTTGAGCTTTTGTCTTGTCCTTGAGCAGATCTCTTTGTGAGAACTCAATTTCACGCTGTCGACGCTCACGCTCTGCTTTGAGCATTTCATCTTCTCGCGCCTGTGCAGAGGTATACTTCCCCACGCCATTATTAAGCCCGCCAAACCCCATTGCTGCTGCTGCCCCTGCCAAGTCTTGCCCAAAGAGCTTTTTTGAGCGAATATCAACATTTGCATTTTTTACTTTATGACTAAACGACCCCGTTGCACTTCCTAATCCCTTTACTAACGATCCTCCTATTTTATTCTTCCAGCCTCCTCTCTCTGAGATCTCTGCTCCTTTATTCAAAAGTTTACCTGCCCCTGCTGCTGCCCCTCTTGCTATACCACCAGCAACCAAAGTCGCTCCGCCAGCGCCTACGGTCAGCGCTGTACCTGCCAACATACCCACCCCCTTCCCAACGAGTGAGTTTACCTGCCCAGCAATCTCGGATGCCATTTTTGCTGCAGCTTTCTTTCCTCCAAGCAAAAGCCCAATGATCAGTGACATAGGGATCACAACATTGATCATCTTTTGCCCTAGCGTAGCACCAAGGTCAGAACCAAGAGACTGTTTAATGTCGCCCAACGCACCTCCCATAAAAAGAACAGTAAGGTAGAGGAAAAAGAGAAATACCGGCACCATAAATGCATTGTTGGTTGTGTCTTTGAGCCACGCATCAAAGCCAACATAAGGCTTGTTTTGCAGTGGCGTACCGAGCGTTGCGAAAGCAAACGGTGACACAATCATGCCAAACATCAGTGCTACCGTACGCCCGACGAAGAGAAGGGCAAGCGATAAGAAGGTAAAGATAAGTACGCCGTGAATCACCGACATGAAAACATACAAAATCACAATGACTGACCAACTAAAGCTTGGCTGGGTGACGATTTCACTATCGAGGATAAGCTTCTGTGGATCCATGGTATCAAGCAATGCCACTGAAATGGGGCTCGCTGCACTACCACTTACTGATGCTGAGATATCTTCCCCCTGGACACTGTTGAGTGTATCTTGAACATTGACTGATTCAGTATTGATCTGGTTGTAAAATGTCCGAGCCAAGATATGCGAAGCATCGACAATCACCTGAGTAAAAAAGAGGCTGAAGTTGACGAGTAATGCCGCAACGATAATCATGGCAAGCATCTTCTTTCCATTGCCGATACTAATAGTCCCCGAGAGCATAATAGCTAATGCTGCGATAATCAGACCAACGATAAAGATGATATTGGCAAGATCGCGGAGAATCCCCCACCCTGTTTCGATAAAGTCAGATTGCGCGTAGGTAGAAGACTGAATCGTATAGTGAAGCATGAAGTCGAACAAGCGCCCCGAAACAGTTGCCAAAAAACCTGTTACTTTAAAAAGCGAGAGCGATGTAAAGATCATGATAGAACATGCGATTTGATCACCATCGAGAAGTTGCCACCCAGGAGAGCCTTGACAAATATCCTTGAGATTTTGTGTATTATTGAGCCCATCTTGGGCTGTTTGCTGAGCGTGGGCAGAAAGAGTCTGGAGAGTATATGAACCTTGATTTTGGACACTCAAAGTTACCGGCGCAAAAACACCTACGAGAATCAAAGCCACCATCAGGAAGCCACCGAACTTTCGCCATGCATATTGCTTGTGCATACTCTCCATACTACCATTGCTACCCTTACCAGACAATGGGAAAACACCCTCGCATCATGATGATGCGGGGGTGTTTAGCTGTGAATCGATATACTACTACAATTGGTCCACTCCCATATAATCAGTAAGACTTGATTGATAATACTTTTCACAATATATATCTACTACTTTTCCTTCATTGAATTTGGGATTTCCTGTAAAAAAGAAGGCAACACTTACATTATTAGTATCATTTGAAATCTTTTTTCTAAAGGCTGTCGGGGTAGAGTCGCTACTATAAGAAAGCAAAGACTGTGAACCTGAATTCAATTCAATATCAATAAGTTTAATATATACTTCTTTAAGATACTTCATAGCGTAATCACCAAAAAGAAGGTTATTCTGATCAATGTCCGCATAGAGTGAACTAAGTGAACTAGATGCTGCTTCTGGATTGGTGGATGTGGCTAGCACATTCAGATAGGAAGAAACACTACCGTTATTATTTAAATAAATATTTGATCCACTAGCAAGCGAGAAAATATCGGGGTCTTCGGTATACTGTGGTCCTAGTATATTCCCAACAGAGAATTGACCAAACCTTCTCATCTGTATACCAAAATTTTGCGCCATGTACTCCATCAAATTGAAAATAGCATTTTTGTACTCATCATAATCCGCATAACTTGATCGGTCATCATAATATCTATTATTGATAAGATTTTGAGTATCGACAAGTTCCTCAGAGCGAACTTTAGAGAGGAGCGGGTTGAGATCAAGACGGCTATCAGAAACTTCCTTCCATGGACAGTAGAGAGCTCCTGTATTATCAAGCAATATACGCTTCCGCATGAGCGTCAGGTCTCTTTCCGCAGAAAGTCCAACGTCAGCCGGGGTTGTTGTTGGTTCAAATGCAAGGTCACGATACCCCTGACACTCAGAAAGCTGTTCTTGGTAAAGCTTGTACGAGGCTCGCGCGCGCTCCATACTTAATTCTATTTCATTGATATATGACTGAGAAACAGGGTCACGTCTTGCAATATCGGTGAGCTGCTTTTTCACAGTCTCAAGACTCATATTGGGGTTTTGTAGTAACATATCTGGATTTTCATAATAATAGATCAGTTCATTGAGCTGCTTTCTACGTGCAGAGAAATCCGATAGGTTTGTTTTGGTTACTTTAAGTGAGTTTTTCCAGCTTTCTGTAGTATCTACATGGGCCTTATATCGCGCAGAAAACGGATCTGAGAACATATTGTCATCAGGGGAGGTAAGAGCAATGGAGCGTGCTTCATTCATACCATCAAGAGCTCGCTCCCAGTCATCTGACTGATTGTTGTCTTTTTGAGCATTACGTTTTGCTTTCTGAGAGGCACTATCGATATGATCTTTCAAACGCTGTGAGAAGCCACGATCGGGACCGAAAACACATTGCTGGTCGATTTCCATGAGAACTTCTGGAATTTTAGAAAGCTCGCGTAGTTGTGCATTGAGCAAGTTAACCGTTGTACCATAAAGCTTTTCAACCCCCTGATCATAAAGATAACCAAAAGATGTTCCACCCGACAACGAATAGTCTATTTTAAAGACATATCGATCTTCATCTATCAGATAGTAATCTAAAGGAATTCTATTTGTTGGATCTCCTGTGATACGAATTACCTTTGCTGAACTTGGAGCGTCACTTACTGCATATGAATTCCCTTGGAATGATATATTGCCCGAAAGGACTTCTTCAGCTTGACCGATCGATGCAAATGGATCTTCGGATCGCGCAAGCTCTCCATCGTATCTCAAGATAAGTTGTGATCTTTCAATTTCCAATGGGGATGGAAGACCCTGAATATATTTATCGATATCAAAGAGCGATGCGGTAATCGTGGTTGCTCCTGTTTGATCTTGATAATCAGCAAATGGATTTTCAACATCAGTAATATCAGTGAATCCCTCGGCGGGGGTGGGAGCTTCGTCCACCCCAAGACCAATAGCATCTTTAGCGGCATCAGTCAGCTGAGTAAACGCACTGGTAAAGAGATTGGTAGCAAGGCTCTGAATAGCAGCAGATGCCACCTGTGCAGCGATTTGCGCATACGGACTCGCCGAACTACTCACCGTAATAAGTGAATCTGTTTTCGAGCTTATTGCTTTAGCTAAGTTTTGCCCAACAACATCTTTCGGGGTAGTAACATCGAAATTAACACAATACGTAGAGAGCACTTTACCATCTTTATCTTTTATCGATTGAGTTTCTTTACACTTTGTCTCATTCAGCTGTTGTCCAGCATCTTCAGTCTTTTGGGTATCTTGTTCAAGAGTTTTTCCAATCTGAGCAAGAGTATTTCGATACTTTCCGATCGGGGTGGCATTATCATCGAGAAGGATGGCTTCATATCCATCAAGACCGCCTTGTTTGAAGTTAGTCTGAAACTGCTCGAGAATACTCTCACCAGCTTGTGCAAAGGCACCATCTCCCATATCGGTATTCATGGACGAGAGAAATCCTGTTCCTTTTTGGGAGATATTAGAAATTTTAGAAATAGTGGAACTAATAAATGATGACACTGCAGCAGTGGCAGTTGCTGAGTTTATAGTGACTGATCCTATGTCAGATGAAGCCTGGGTAATATCCTGCTGGAGACTTGTTAGCTTTGTCTCCATGTTTTGCAGCCCTTGGCTATTGGGGAATGCATTGGTTCCAGCCGATACCGCTGTCTTGATAGAGCCCACCGATGAGGCAAGGGTGGAAAGGGTAGAGATGATTTGCTGTTGCCCCGATGCAACAGTGTTGATATCTGAAGAAGAGATACTTCCAGAAGTAGCAATATTTTGTTCCATCTGATTGAGAGTACTGATCGTACTGGTGAGAGCTGCCAACGAGTTTTGGAGATCCTGCACCTGTCCCTGCACATCATCAAGGATATTGAGAGGGTTGAGCTCGCTCAAGTTAGTAGAAAGGGATTTTTTAAATACTGCCATAGTACTTGGCTTAGCTTCAATAGAGCTTGCTACTCCAGAAAAAGCATTTTTACCTAGCGAATAAAGAATCGCTCTCTCAGAAGTTTTTGATTGAAAATTATTACATATATCGGAATTTGCATTTGATGAAATGGTAGCATTCAAGCCTGCCTGTAGGGCGCTGATGCTACTCACACCATACTCCTGAAACCAAGCATCCTGCTCACTTGCAGAATAGTCTCCCTCAAATATCTTATTGAGAATGTCACGCTCTGTAGTATTACCATTACACTTCTCTAAGTCGTTCAGTTTTGTACGAATACCTCCAGCCACGCTCGACGCAGAGTCAAGCGCCATATTTTTGAAGAATTCTTCTGGATTGTCAATATAAAACGGGTTCCCAGAAAAACCACTGTTTACCCAGTTGATAATACTATTGTTAATCTTATTTAAAAGCTGACTCATGACCTGTGACATGAGAGGCTGAAGTACTATTTCTGATATATAGTTAACAACAATCTGGGCAACCGTACCTGCAGTGTTTGCGCCATCAGTGACGGGAGCTCCTTGGGCATGAACTATGCGAAAAGTAGGAGCTATACCCAGCATGATTGCAACTAAAAAAACTATGGTTAATTTTTTGAGATTTGTGATACTAGAGGGAGATTTTTTCATAGAAAAATGATACTACATACTAAAGAGAGAACTTTGATACAGCAGTAACATAAAAATTTATAATATCTTCAAGTTGCAACAATGCGCTTAGCCCCGTCATTGGATCTTGGTCCGAATAGAGGATAGTTTCGAGCGCAAAGCGTAGGGCAGCAACTGAATTCACGATATTGAGATGATCTTTCTGGTATTCTACCGGGACAGAAACCTCTAAAAGAGATTTAAGAAATTCTTCATACTTATCTAAAACCGCAAAAGCTTCTTCTGACTTGGTCGTTTTTGTTGAATCATTTGCAATAAAAATAAAATCATTTTCATCAAGTAAATACATTCCTGTTATGTCTTTCATATCACTCAAGTACTGTGAAACAGTCTCTGCTGATTGAGACGTAAGTATAATATCTCCAATTGAAAATAGATCATAGTCAAAAGCACGAACTATTGACTCCTGAAAAAGCTCAGTGACTTGATCCTCGTTCTCTTCAAGTGCCCCCTGCTGGTCAAGCACCGCAATGGTCGAATAGAGGTCGCGGCTGATAAGGTCGATCTTGGTGAGTTCTTCTGAGGAATTCTCTTGTCCTTCTCCGATCTCGGCGTCGCTTTCGGTGTTAGCAGCATTGATTGCTACTTTTACCTCCTCTATCTCATCGAAATCAGAAATACCATCACCATCTGTATCAGCCAAAAGAGGATTCGTCCCCCATAATGCTTCTTCCCAATCAAGGACTCCATCATTATCGGAGTCTTGTTTTTGTAATTTCTGAAAATTTTCTACCGCATCCTGCCCTGTCAGAAGCCCTTGTTGTGGAGTGGTATCAAGAGGCTGATTTTTCTTGCGCTGTACCAACGCCATTACCACAAGGACAAATATCACTCCTACAAAAAGACCCAGTATAGTAAGCCCAAAGCGTTTACTCGGGAGGATATTTTTGAGGGAATGATGGGTATCGTTCATAGGTGTGAAAAGTATACCATTATATAGGCTCTCGTGTAAGTGCTTTCCACAGGGCAAGGGTCATGTCTTCTGCGCGGATAGAAAGAGGAAGTGAGTGTTGTGCACAAAAATGTTCAAAATCATCTCTTGAAATGAAATCTTTGAGGTTGGTAATCAGTTGTTTGCGCTTGTGCGCAAAGCCGGCGCGAACCAGTTCCCAAAACTTTTCTTCATCGCAATCGCTAAAAAAATCGCGAGAGATGTTTGATATTTTCAAAATTGCTGAGTCTACGTTCGGAGCTGGAGTAAAATTACCCCGTTTGATCACTCCATGAAATTCGGGCGTTCCGTATGCCTTTACCCCAATCGAAAGAAGGGACTCTTTTCTATCGCGGGCTATAATCCGATCAGCCACTTCACGCTGCATGATAAGCGTCATGGATTGAGGCTGGAGATCTGATGTAAGGAATTTACGAAGAATCAATCCAGTGAGGTAATAAGGAATATTAGCCACAATACGGTAGGTATCTGCATATTTGGCGAGTATTGATTCATCCCAATGTGCGATATCAGCCTGGACAAGCTCAAAAGCATTACGCTCTCTATATGAAGCAAATTTTTCAGAAAGAAGTTCAATCATTCGCCCATCGGTCTCCACCGCCAGTAGCTTGGCGCCCCTCTCGAGTACATGTAAGGTCAGTGCCCCATCTCCTGGCCCAATCTCGAGATACTGATCTCCCGATAGAATGCCAGCCACATCAATGATTTTCATGATGATATGCGGATTGTTGAGAAAATTTTGTCCGAGGGATTTTTTGAGTTGCATAAAATGTACTATTACCAATCCAAATACGTCGTCGGGATATCGTCTTCATATTCCGTATCAACACCAGAATCCATGCTGGTATTCAAGCCTTTCCAATCAATGAGCTCATCAGGAATATCAAAAAGAAATTCTGATGGTGTCTGGAAACTTTGTTGTCCAAAAATAGTTCGCATGCGTGCATGGGAAAGATACAGTTGCTCTTTTGCGCGTGTCACCGCTACATACATGAGTCGTCGCTCTTCTTCGGGGTCACGTTTTTCGTCATCTCCCATATCGGATGGAAACAGTCCCTGCTCAAGCCCGGCGATAGCAACCACATCAAATTCAAGCCCTTTTGATGCATGAATCGTCATCAATCGTACGGCATCCTGGTCTGCTTTTGCCAGGCCATCTTGTTCACTCATGAGGGAAATATGTTCAAGCATATGCTCCAAATTGTGCATATATGATGTATCGAATCCTTCATTACCATCATCCTCTTGCATCATCACATCATAGCGTGTCGCAAAGGAAACCAATTCTTCAATATTGGCGAGACGCTCGTGATCATCGGTTGATCCTTGTAATAATTCGCTGCGAATACCCGATTCGTGGACAATCATCGTAAGGAGTTCGGATGGTGCTTTTTCATGCGCCATGATTTCAATACGCTCAAGCAATTGTACAAATGTCTGATAACTTGCCCCTGCTTTTCCACCAAGCTCATCGGCCTGTCCGGCTAGAATTTTACCGAGTGACACTTTTCCAATCCCCCGCTTGGGGAATTGAATAGCGCGCGTAATATGAGAAGCTGATTTGGGATTAAGCGCTGCATACACATAGGCTAAAACATCTTTCACTTCTTTGCGATCAAAAAACTTTACCCCAGATACCGTATAGGGCAATTGCGCGTGTAGACAAGCTTCTTCCAAAAGGCGCGATTGAAAATTGGTACGATAAAGAATCGCCATATCAGAAAATTTTCTTCCTTCATCCCGATGCTCTTTCCATAATTGCTGAACAATCCAGTTGGCTTCCTGCCCCCCCGACATAGCTTGATATCCTTTGATAACTTTTCCAGGCACTTGAGAAAAAGGTATCAGCTCTTTGGGTATACGTGCTTCATTTTTTTCGATAATACACTGCGCAGCTTCCAGAATCGTTGGGGTCGAACGGTAATTGTGCGACAAAATGATTGTAGCCGCTCCAGGGAAATCCTGATCAAACTGCATCATATTGCGCATCGTTGCGCCACGCCACGTATAGATGGTCTGGTCAGCATCCCCTACTACACAGATATTATTGGTGTCTGGGTTGACGAGCTGTTGCAAGAGCTTGAACTGCACTTCATTCGTATCTTGATATTCATCCACATGAATAAACTGCCAGCGTCCGCGATAGTAGTCGCGAATATCCTGATAGTCACGCACCAATTCATACGTATTTACCAAAAGATCATCAAAATCTTTCGTACCTTCGGCGCGCTTGAATGCTTCATACGTACGCCATACTTGCGCAACGATACTTGTCTGCGAGCCGCGGGAATTGCTCTCGTATGATTCTGGTGTCAGAAGTGCATTCTTGGCGTGACTAATTTGATTGAGAATCTTGCGCGGTTCCCATTCTTTGGGGTCGATATCACGCTTTTGCATAGCACGCTTCACAAGCGCCATGCAGTCTTGCCGATCGAGAATCGTAAAGTATTTGGTCAGCCCGAGGCGGTCAGCATGTCGCCGCATCATATACACCCCCAGTGCGTGGAAGGTTTTAATTAAAGGAAATGCATAGGGTTCAGTATCTCCCTGCTGATGAAGCAAGTGTTCAATGCGTTCACGCATCTCGGCAGCAGCCTTGTTCGTAAAGGTCACCGCCAAAATTGATGACGGATCATGGCCTTGCTGTACCAAATAAGCAATACGGTGAGTCAGTGTCCGTGTCTTGCCTGTCCCCGCACCTGCCACAATCAAAAGCGGCCCATTGATATGCTGGACCGCTTTTTGTTGTTCTTTGTTGAGAGAGGAAATGAGATCCATAGGAGGATTTTAACATACAAACCTGATTCTGTGTCATCCCCGCGGGGGCGTGGATCCATGGTTCAACTTTCAGTATAAAATCAAAATTAGCCGTCTATTCCTACTGTCACTAGCTCATCATTCTCAAAGTAAATTGTAAGCTGATGTCTGCCCTCGTCTTCCATCATATCGAAGGCTAAGTCCCACTCGATTGGAGGTTGTTCAAGGTTTAGTATATTTATAGCAACTAAGAGAAATTTTTTACTAAAGTCGTCTATCTTGAAGACCACATTTTCATCCCAATCTTTAATATTTTCTTTAATTAAGTTTGCACTCTTTGCAACCAGATCTTGATAACCTCTCTGTATCTTTATATAGAAGTTTCTCTGTTTGTCCGTGGGTTTTTTCTCAACCGCATCAATAAAATATTCGATATATTTATTCAAAGGTTCAAAAAATACCTCGCCTTCAAAATACTTTATTGCTGAATCCCAGTGTGCTGTCTCTAACATAAGCTCACCAAACACATCGTCTTTCAGGGTTTTCTTTTTGAGCCATCCGAATATAACTTAAATACTAACATAAAAGCGCCTTACGGCGCAGGAGAGGTGGATCCAAGATATTTTCTCCGCTTTGCTACGAAAATTCTAGGATGACACAGATGAGAGTGTATACGCTTTCTTGCTACTCCATCTCATCCAATTGTTCCAAAAACAAACGCATTTCGTCGTTCATCAAGTATCCGAAATCAGGATACGTCTCGTCGAGGAAGGCGAGAAATTCTGGTAATGACATACTGTCGAGCTTTGCATTGAGATCAGCAACCACTGATTCTTCTTGGCTATCCATAAAACGCGCCAAAGCATTCTGGATCACGGTTTCTCCCATCATAGCGATGAGTTCCTCCTGATCTTCCTCGGGCATGTCTTCAATGTCTAAAACATCTACGAGATCATTTATAACATCAGTAATATTGATTTGTTCATCGAGAGGGTTTATGGGTTCCATAGGTGTAGTCATTATACTCTATTGTCCCTTGCCAAGCATCTGTCCCGTAGCCTGGTCTGCGACGCGTTCGATAAAAGCTGTAATATGCTCTCCGGCAAAAGGCGTGGCATCGATAGAATTAGCAAGCCGTGCCACCAAATCGCGCAATGTCTGATACGTACCTTGTACCGTTCCCGTCATAAATTCTACAGCATCTCCTTTGTATTCATTGCCGATCTTTACAGGATCGAGATTCTTGAGGTGACGATACGCAGTATCGGTATACGGGTCCTCCTGCGCAGCAAGTTCAAAAGCGCGACGATAGAGTCTTTCCAGAACGAGCTTGGTGGGGTTGGGAGCACTTTGGAGTGTCTGGGTAATCGTTGATGAGTTGACGGTATCCTTCTGAGTATTCATGGTCACTAGTATATCATGACGATGTACGAAGCTCTAGGCTATGATCCGCCAAAAATATCTTTCATGGCTTTCCCGAGATTACGTCCCGCTTGCTGTCCTCCAGGAATCCTTCGAAAAATATCTTCTGGACCATCTACCATCACGCCTGATTGGTCGGCAACTGGCGTACTTTCACCAGGATTTCCCCCGAAGCTTATTTGGGTATCTTGAAGGACAGGACCATCTACTCCAATAGTTATGGTTGGTTTAATACTTGCATTCGGATTAGGAATCGTCCTCCCTCCTTTGAAAGTAGTGTTTGGATTCACATCGGCATGGTTATATGCAGAAGCATCAGGGCTTTTGTAGGTACTATAGCCTTGCCCCGCTTGTGCTACATTCTGGTCACCATAAAATTGCCCTTGATTATGGAGATATTGTGTCTGATCGAGATGATTGGTTGGCAATGGCCCGCCTGTTTTGATAACCGTTGTGTTGGGAATATTTTGTGGAGTCGCAGCATCGAGTTCAGACTGTGGGTAGCGACTCATGTCGCCTTTACTTACGGGGTCTTGGTTAAGCTCGGGGACGCTCTGTGTATGGACACCATCACCCGTACTCCCTTTAAAATTTGGACCACTTGTATTTTGACCTATCGTCTGTGGCTGATACGTATGCCCCTGCGTAGGTTCTGCGATAGGAATATCGTGATGACTAGATGGTCCTGGTGTGATATCTACCACTGGTGGATTGGACTGGGGAGGCACTTGTACTTCTGCCACAGGAGGTTGCTGAAATACGGCCTCGTGAGAAACCACAGGATCAACATCTACTGGAGTGATAGACTTATGACCAATCACCTCAACTTCAGGGAGCGTTCCGCCATCAATCGTAGCAATAGGAGCGGGACGGTTAAAATCTGGACGCATGTCGCGCATGTCTGCACGCGAGAGATCAGGTCCTGATGAGGTCAAACTGTGAGCAGTCATACCTCCACCCATAGCCCCCAACATCGTCAGGATCAAACGTGCTCGCCAACGACGCACATCTCCACGCTGGATGCGTTCTACTTCTCGCTGGAAGGTAAGGCTATCGATTTCTTTATGAGCGAACTGTTTACTGAGCTGCTCGATACGACTACGTCCCTCAGCTTTTTGAGCATCCTCTTCAAATTTCATTTTTTTCTGAGTTGCAACGGCAGCTTTGTAATACATATCCTCATCAGGATGATAGTCTTTTTCCTTGGTGCGAGCCATATATTCACGATCTTTCAAAGCCCAATCCTGTGCTTTTTGTTTTGCTTTCTGTTGCTGTAAACGAATCAATTCCTCGTCATGAAGGTTCATGTTTATTTGGGTGCGTGACTCATTTCCAATGAGATTTTTGATTGATTCATTTTTAGTTACCAAGTTGGCGAAACGACTACTTGCGAGACGTCG
Organism: Candidatus Nomurabacteria bacterium; assembly: GCA_020632195.1. GTDB lineage: Bacteria > Patescibacteriota > Minisyncoccia > Phycocordibacterales > UBA1006 > JACKGA01. The sequence continues at coordinate 48,790 of JACKGA010000001.1, forward strand.
CGTAATCATGCCGCCAGCAAAGCCACCAAGGTACCCTGGGATATTCAACCCAAACAAAGCTGCGGAAGTCGTATACATCCCCGCAACCGCAAGCCATGCACCCCCTTGTTTGATCAGACGTGCTTTTTTAGGGTCTTCTTTTTCGAGTTTTGCAAATTTTGCTTGAAGAGTATTCTCGATTTTGCCATACCAGGTCTCGGCACGCTGTTGACGTAGGGTTTCGCTCCGTACTTCACGCGCAATTCTCTGTTGGTCATAGATAGCGGTAATCCCTACATAACGATTTTTGAGTCGTTCGGCTACTTCTTTTTTACGATCTTCGCTCCATCCTTCTTTGTCTTTCAGAAGATGCATGTAGTAATTATTTTTTTCTTGCCCTGCTTCACGGCGGTATTTTTGATACGCTTCCATGGTTTTGGGAGACATATCTTGCTGTTCGAGCTTGTCGCCTTCCCCACGCCCAAACCAAATACGATTCTTCAAGCGATGAAAAAAGCCTTGCTGTTGTACTTCTTCTTTGTATTTGGCACGGAAGTCTTCACGTAGTGCTTGCGTACGCTCATGGATATTTTTGTCTTCAAAACGCTGTGGCACGGTGAAAGAAATACGTCCTTCTTGAATCAGTCCGCTCAATTCATCATTGATATCAACACGGGTCCGTCTCCCGCCAAAAGAAACCCACATGCCATCATCAGACATGGATTCGATTGCGAACTCCTGTCCACGGTAATTCATAACCGGCTTTTCCCCTGCTTTAAATGCATCGCGTACGACAACAGTATCAGTGGTAGTCAGGTTTTCTGTAACAATCTTTTTGTCTTCAGTAGTTTGAGGCGCTAGTTCTTTTTCTTGCATATCAATTTCTTGTACTTGATTTTCCTCAAAATGTGGATTCACCGAGCCCACGTGTTCAAGCTTATCTTTCGATATTGCATACGTACGATTACTTCCTGCGGGAGCAACGTTCACAAATCCTTTTTCGACATCATCACGATTACCTTCGTAGAGAAGATTCCCCTTTTCGTCTTTAAAAACACGTTGTACGCGTGCAATCTTGTCTGAACCAATAGCATATGTTGGTCCCGTACCGTCAATAGACTGGACACTCGTATTGCCTTCTTCCATATCATCTCGTGGTACTTCCACCAAGCCGGTATTCTTTTCAAGATGGCGAAAATGCCGAGGTTCGAGGTTGCTAGAAGGAGAAGGAATGTTTTCTTTTTTATTTTCCACATCTTCTTTGCTCTCGTGTTCTTGTTGGGAGAGATTGCTTCCTATTCCGCCAAAATCAAGGTCACCTGGTCCAGCCGAGACCCATTCTGGCTGTTCGTAGTCTAGAGGTTGGCTGTCTTCTTGCCCCCCTTCGACAAGACTTTCTTCCTGAGACAGCGAAGTATTTTCTTTATTTTTCTGTAATTCTTTTTGGATTTTCAACTTGAGCTCCCGCTGGTGCCGTAAGAAATCAGCATCATTATTGATATAGTTGAGATCTGTTTGAGCAGAATCATACACGGTTTTGGCTGTTGTTTGCTCTTGTGCTTGTGGATGGCTTTCATTCTGATCGGTATTCACACCCAAAGAAGCATCATAGAGTGCCCCCATAAGCTTCTGTGCTGCTTGGTCATCAGCTTTTTCTTTTGATTTTTGATATGTTTCATATGCTGACGATGGTACATACTCGGCGCTTTGCTTTTCAGCATTTTTTTGAGACCATTGCAGACCCTTTTTTGGAAGTGTTCCTGTATAAGATTTATATCCTTTTGGAACTTTGGGCTGCGTATCATTCTCTTGTGTCATCTTTTCATTAAATCTCTTCTGAGGAAAATCAGCTGCGAGATTTTCTCCTTGTTGACGAGCAACATAGCCGAGAATAGAGTTCAGAGAGACTTCGCCCGCGCGAGTCGTTTTGATCCCCGCTTTGTCTTTGAGAAATTGAGTAAGGATTGGTCGATCTTCTTTTGAGAGAATATTTTTAGACTCCACAAACTCACGCCACTGACCAAACGTGGGCTTTTGGTGGTATCGCCCATATTGTTCCATGAACTCTTGAAATGCTTTATCAATTTTCTTGAAAGCTTCAGGCGGGGTTTTGCGATTAGTATCTTTTAATTCTAAATTTGTATTGGTAGATTGCTCTCTATGAGAAGGTTCTGGGTCATCTCCTAAAATAGTAGAAAAAACTTTTTTAATTTCTTCCTGATTTTTTGAATTGTTTATAGCGTCGCCAAGATTCATATCAACTATTATACCATAAAACTCCTTACCGGAATATGCTCTGGTGGATCTCGTGTACTATTCAGATGTGCTGTCTCTCTTCCCGGCTCTCTGCAGGATCAAAATCTGAAGACATAGGCTGAGATTAGTTGACTAATCAATACCCTGATCTCGATATCTTTCAAAAAATTCATCAGTATGAAGAGCGGCGTCAGTCAGCGCTGTAGCAAGTTCTTTTGCGGGGATACGATACGTCTGCTTGGTACGATCACTGATAAAAATGATTATTGCATCGTGGTCAGCGGTTGGCTGTTGAATACTCGTAATAATATAAGCGTCAGTATCTCCAGTAATCTTCATCCCTGGGGCAACCGTACTCTCATCAGTCAAAGCATATGATTCATGTGCAATAGCTTCTGCGCGTGAATGATGATAGTTGTCAATGATCTTCTGCATATCAGCGATATGAGCACTGCGCTGGCTGACATATTCGGGATAGCGCTCTTTCAAACTCTGGAATTGATTGAAAGCGGAAGTCATAATATTTGAATTTCCCGATGCCACCGCACGCGTAAGATACTGCTCCGCAGCATCAAAGTACTTTTTATAGGTCGTCATGCGTTCTTCTCGATGAGCGTTGTGTTCGCGTTCTTCTTTATCAACCATGCTCTGTGCGGGGGCATACGTCTTGATGACGCCAGGTACATCATAGCGAGATGTGTGAGCAGATCCACCAAATACCGTATCGTAATCTTGTGTCAGTGCTTTATCTTGGTCTTCTTCGACCTCTTCTTCTGCCTCACCGAGCTCTCCATTAAGCTGCTCGATGCGTTGGGTGTGAGAAAGATCGTCAAGACGAGGGGTCGTATGGGGAATCTCCTTTTCCTGTTCTTCTTTGACAATACGATTAAAACGCTCCCACATATCATCGGCAGGGGTATTTTCTGACGAAGACGGGATGGCTATTTGGAGGCTTTCAGGAGATGCCTCTTGCTGTTGAGAGAAAGAAGAATGAGCCGCCAGAAGATCATCAAGAGATTGATGAATAGGTGGCGCAGGAGCAGCTTCAGGTTCCTGTGGGGGCTGAGCATCAGTATCGGCGAGCATCCTCATATCTTGAGAGGGTTCTTGTGGAGGCGCTGTGGGCGGTAGAGGTAGAGGTTTCGTGATTGCAGACACGTCAGGAGCGGGAGGAGGAGTTATGAGTGGCTGTGGGGTGGAAGGTGGGGCGGGCGGAGGAGACACGGGAACGGGGGGAAGAGGAGTGCCCTCTTTCTCTTGTGTATCCTGAGTATGTCTTTCTGATTCTTTGTCTAAAATGTGAGTATCATCTTTCTGTCCCTCAAGCACATGCAAACACTCTTGCTTATGTTTTTCATCAATTAAAAGTGAACCGATAATTTGCCGCGCAGTCTCTATCTGCCCCTGTTGCCAGAGTGTAGCTGCAGTATGGAGTGATGTTTCTTCAATACTTCCAGGTAAAATACTCTCGGGGTGCTGTTGGATATATTCGCGTATGAGTGAAAGAGGGTCGGTATTCATATGTACTCATTATATCAGAGTACTCCAGAGAAGGTAGTCTTACGGTATTCTGTATTCAGATAAAATTTGACACTATGTATCAAGTATTGAATAAAAAATGACTCTCTTGACCTCTGTTACATCAATGCTACCCTTTTAATGTACTGTTTTGGTTCCCACGGAAGAATGAATACATAATCTATGGCATCAGTAAAGCATTATATTATCTCCGTTGCTCCTCGGAACAAATGGTCGGTAATCATAAATGTGCTTTCATTTGTAGGCTTATTTATCTTTCAACACAGGATCCCGAGGGCTCATTACCCCTATCTATCGCGGAGACATATCTTCTTATACTCATAACATTGGCAGTAAGTGCTGGTGGGTGGATGTTTGGTACACGCATTACTCAATCCTCAATCCTTCTGGGGACGCCTACTCATGGGCAGACAACAACATCAAAAACCATCGATACTCTCGATGCTCCTTCGCGTATTTCTTTTGACACACCGCAAGCTCTTGTACAAGCTGATACAAAACTTGCTCTGGTTGATGATGACTTTTCAGCCCTTACCCCAGCCCTTACCACGACTGGCGAGCTCCCTGAGTCGATAACTCCTACCGAAGAATTCGGCGTCAGTGATGAAACTCGTTATGTCATTCGTGAAGGCGACACACTTGCAGATATTGCTGAGATTTTCGACATTTCTACTTCTACTATTAAATACAACAATCCTGATACTACCAAAGGCAAACTCAAAGCTGGTACTGAGTTGATCATCCCACCTATCGATGGTATTTCATACAAAATCCAAAAGGGTGATACTTTTAGCGGTATTGCGAAGAAGTTCGATGTAGCCGCAGATGATATTGCCGATTTCAACTATATTCTTGATCGTACCAGTGTTGTTGCCGGAACCACCCTCTTTATCCCAAATGGAAAACCTCTACCAGAAGCAAAAGTAACCATCAAAACATCTTCAGAAAAGACGACAACAGCGAGCGTGCCTTCAAACTATAGCTTTAGCGGATCTCTCGGTCGCCCTGTAAGCGGACCAATTACCAGTGGCTATGGAATGCGTAGTATGGGTATGCACCGAGGAATTGACTTCGGAGTACCAGTCGGAACTCCTATTCATGCGGCAGGAAGTGGTTATGTCAAAAAAGCAGCTGGGTCAGGATACAACGGTGGATTTGGTAAAATGGTAGTACTTGGCCATGGTGACTACGATACCCTCTATGCGCACATGTCACGTGTCGCAGTGACTGCGGGTCAGTATGTCGAAAAAGGTCAGGTCATCGGATACTCAGGAAATACCGGCCGATCAACAGGCCCACACCTCCACCTCGAGGTACGTGTTGGTGGAAAACCAGTTAATCCTACTCCTTATTTGAAATAACGAATAAACCAAAGCCCCGCAAGGGGCTTTGGTTTATTATAAATAAAATTGACATATTATTTATAATATGATACAATATCAAAAAACTTAAAAACATGAAAAAAGAAAACGAATTCTCAATCCCCAAAAGATCAGTATGGGCATTGATATGTACTCTTGTACTGGGAGTATTTATATACTTTCAAGCAAAGTATTACATAATTCCTGGGTTTCAGGAAATTTTTAATGAAAAAGACCCCACACTAGAAGCAGTCATGCGACTGATGTGGGTACCCATACTGGCGTACTGTATGATCTCTGCAGGTCTAGTATCCATCTTTAGTATATTTACGAAACTAAAAAAATATAAAGAGGAGGGGCTTATTGCTGGGCTTATTGCTGGGCTTATTGCTGGGCTTATTGGCGGGCTTACTTGGGGGCTTATTGGCGGGCTTACTTGGGGGCTTATTGGCGGGCTTGTTATTGGGCTTGTTATTGGGCTTATTGCTGGGCTTATTGCTGAAAAAAATTAATGAGGGAAAAAAATATTGATGTGCCTTACGCTAATGTGTAGGGCACTTTTTCTTGCGCCAATCCTTCTTTCCATGTACACTCGCCTCCATATGAATATGAAAACACAACTTACAGAAAATAAAGACCAGGGAACCGTATCTATTGCTGGGACTCTTGCCTGGGATGATTTTGCGCCCCTAGAAAAGACCGCTCTAAAGAATCTTGGCGAAAAAGTCGAGATTGACGGCTTCCGTAAAGGAAATGTTCCTGCTGATATTTTGAAACAAAAAGTAGGCGATATGGCGCTCCTCGAAGAAATGGCGTCGCTCGCCCTCGTGCACGCATATCCTGATGCCCTACGCGAACATACGATCGATGCAATTGGTCGCCCCGATGTTGCTCTTACCAAAATTGCCCGTGGTGAAGATCTTGGTTTCACTATCACCACAGCAGTCATGCCAAAAATTACTTTGAAAGACTATAAAAAAATAGCTGATGATGTAATGAAAAAGCAAAACAAAGCAGAAGTAACTGATGAAGAATTGGAACACTCTCTGATGCAGCTCCGCAAAATGCGCAAACAAAGCGAATTGGCCAAAGAGGCTGATGATCCTAAAAATGTCCCTAGTATCAAAGATATTGATGAGAAAGATGTTCCAGAACTCGACGAAGCCTATGTCAAAGAATTAGGCGATTTTGAAAGCATAGAAGATTTTAAAAATAAATTGAAAGCAAATATGCTTCAAGAAAAAGAGCAGCAAGCGCTCGAAAAACAACGTGTCGAAATCGTCGAGGCTCTCATCGAAAAAAGCGACGCCGTGATTCCTGATATCCTTGCGAATTTTGAATTAGAAAAACTCATGATGCAAATGGAGCATGATATTAGTATGTCGGGCATGAGTTTTGATGATTACCTCAAAGCCATCAATAAGACGAAAGAGGAAGTTACCACAGAGATGATGCCCGAAGCACAGAAAAGAAGTCATATGCAGCTGCTGATCAACTATATTGCCGATCAGGAAAACATTGAAGCTGATGCAAAAAAAGTCGAAGAAGAAATGGAAAAGATCAAAGCCATGTATCAAGATATGAAAGAGTTTGATGAAGATCGCGCTCGCGCATATGTGGAAGGTATGCTGATTAATCAGGGGGTATTTGAATTCCTTGAAGGAAAGAAATAAAAGAATTAGGGAATGTAAAAAACTGCTCGCAAGAGTGGTTTTTTATTATTTAATAAGTATTAAATTTTAGGCAGATTTGTGTATAATGAATGCGTAACAGTCGAGTTGCGTATATATGAGTGTTATAGAAAATAATTATGGAAAAGTTGAAACCCAAAGCATACATTTTAGATTGGACAGTTAATGATTATTCAAGTCTGCTTGAGATACTAACTGAACAAGCTATTGATTTTGATATTGAACAGGGGACAAGGAATCTTATTGTTAACATCCCATTTACCCAGCTTGATCTTTTTTCTCGTATAATACAACAACAATTAAATAGTCCTGTTAATTATGTGGATATTCAATATCCTGAAATGAAACTAACCGTTATCATATTTAAAAGTGAAGTATTTAAAATTAAAACTGAAGAACAAAACAAGGAAATTAAGAAATGGGCTATAAATAATGGACTTCCAGTCCAACAAGCAGACTGGGGAGTATCTTTTTAAGAACCATAATTACATCCTATAACAGACAATATATGCTCCGCTTCGCTACGGTCTTCGACAAATCTATCACTGCGTGATAGACTTCATATATCGTCGGAACGTTGTCGGAAATGATTTTTACCCCTTTTTAATTATTCACGTTTTCAAAATGAGCAACAAAAATTCTATAGATCAAATTAATGTTTGTATTCCAGTTGTTTCTGCAATTGTAGAAAGAATTAGAAATGGAGAAAAAGAAATTTTAATCCAAACAAGATGGAAACCAGAAAGAGATCCAGAGTATTCAGGAACTATAGAAATACCTGCTGGCTGGATAGATCGTTATGAAAATGTTTACGATGCTTTAAGAAGAGAGGTTTTAGAAGAAACTGGTTTGAAAGTTACGAAGATAAAACCTGAAACTAAAACAAAACTATATTCTCCAAAAAATGATTTAAATTTTGCTTTTGTTCCTTTTTGCTGTCAACAACAATTGAAAGGTGGCAAACCTTGGGTTGGTTTTGTTTTTGTATGTGAAGTTGAAGATAAAGAACCAAAGCATCAAGAAGAAGAAACAAGAGATGTTCGTTGGATTAAAATTTCGGAATTTAAGAAAATATTTGCAGAAACCCCAGAAAAAATATTCACATTACAGCTCGGAGTATTAGAGTATTATTTTGAAAATCACGAGGGGTAAAAATCACTCTCCGCTATCGCTCCTGCCTAAAGGCTCCGACAACAGCTGATATCCGTTCGCTACGCACATCCCGACCATATTGAATTAAATTTTAGTGGAATGGTCGGGACGTCAGATATCAGCGGACGTTATGTGTAACCATTTTTTTAACAATTTAATGATTTGCAGAGAGATTTTTAAATAAGGAATGAAATTTAATTTTTTTCTTTATAATAATGAGGGGAATAAAAGGAATTTCTCCGCTATTGCTCCGAAATGAATATATTTATAAATTTTTAATTATTATTAAATATTATGAAACTACTTTTAACATCACAAGGATTTTCTAATGATTCAATTGTGAATGCTTTTATTGATTTAGTTGGGAAAAAACCGGAAGATACTCACTTGGTTTATGTTCCAACATCAATTCATGGAGCTAGAGGTGATAAAAAATGGTTTGTGAGAAATATATCAAATGTTGCAAAATTAAATTTTAAAAAATTTGAGATAATCGATATTGCAGTTGTTGAAAAAGAAGTTTGGAAATCTAGTTTTGAAAATGCAGATGTGTTGTACTTTGAAGGTGGAAATGCGCAATTTCTTTTACAATGGCTAGAAAATACAGGACTAGATAAAGAATTAGCCAAAATAATTGAGAATAAGGTTTATGTTGGTTCAAGTGCTGGATGTATTGTTTTAAGTAAAACTATTTGGGCTGCTTCAAACTATATTTTAGATTCAGAAATTAAAGATGTTCCAAAAGGATTGGGATTAGTTGATTTTTATTTTAGACCTCATTTTAATTCGGAAGATAAAGCAACTATAAATAAAGATTCTCTTTCAGAAGTTTCTAAAAAGAATCTAAAAGAAATGATTTATACAATGGATGATAACTCAGCTTTAAAAGTTATAGATGATAAAATCGAAGTAATCAGTGAAGGTGATTGGCTTGTTCTGAATGAGAAATAATAAGGTGTTTCTATTTTTTCAATTCACCCCTAACCCCTCTTGAAAAAATAGAAACGAAAAAAATTAAATTTTAGAATAATGATAAAATCTCTCTGCAAAAGAATAATAAGGATAAAAAAATGACCCTTTGAAATAAGGGTCATTTTTTATGGAGATCGGGGACCCAGAGTCTGACCACAGTTACCTCTCTGAAAAACAGTGTTTTGTCCATTCCGGTTAAAAATAACCTGGATCCCAGATATTTTCTCCACGTTGCTTTGAAAATTCTGGGATGACACATCTGGGAGAAGAATTTAAAAACCATATCTTCCCTGTGTAGGCAGAGATCCCGTACAACATAGCCACGTGATATAATCCAAGCATATGCATTCAAACCTAGCAAAAAATATTCAAGAGAAATATATTGAATATACAGCTGATTGGATTTTATTTGAAGAAATAAAAAAGAAACACAATCTCTCAAGCTTAATCATTTGATTCCCTTGCAATCTCTCTCCCCACCCTTACAATACAACCATTACTATTTCTGATTAATTTCTCTATAATTTTATGCTTATTCCAACTGTTATTGAAAAAACCCATGAAGGCGAACGCGCGTACGATATTTATTCACGGCTTTTGAAGGATCGTATTATTTTCCTCGGCACTGCTATTGATAGTGATGTAGCGAATGCAGTGGTAGCCCAGCTTCTACACCTCCAGCAAGAAGACCCGAAAAAAGACATCGTTATGTATATCAATTCCCCTGGCGGACATGTGTCGGCAGGGATGGCGATCTACGATACGATGCAACACATTAGTTGTGATGTATCGACGATCTGTGTCGGTATGGCTGCATCTATGGGAGCTATTCTCCTTTCGGGCGGTACCAAAGGCAAGCGCTTCGTCCTTCCTCATTCGGAAGTGATGATCCACCAACCCCTAGGAGGCGCCGAGGGGCAAGCATCAGATATCGAAATCTCTGCTCGTAAAATTCTCCAAACCAAAGACATGCTCTATGATTTGCTCGCCAAGAATACCGGCCAAAAGAAAGCAAAAGTCGAACAAGACGGCGACCGTGACTACTGGATGACCGCAAAAGAGGCGGTAGACTATGGCATTGTTGATAAAGTAGTTAAATAAATCGCAAGAATTTTAAATAAAAAAACCGCACCTAAAGGGTACGGTTTTTAATTTATTTTTTATTCCTCTGGATGCGGAGAATGATCTCCCAGAGTTGCTACACGATTCCAAATTGTTTTTCTTAAGACACCAGCACGGTAGCAGAGAAAATCTAAATATGTATATGGTTGATTATTGTTTTTTGCTTCATTTTTAAACTTACCATAGTCCTCAATGTGATCAATGTATAGAATATAAAAGTATATTCCAATAACTGCTATAGCTATGATACCTACGAAAATAATGGTGTATATTATAGCGAATATTGAGGCAAAAGAAGCCACACCAATCACCAATATTACAAACATGATGAGTTCTTTTCCTTCCCAGACATCATCCCTAAGAATAAATGCTGCAAGAAATACGAATCCAGCACAGATAGCTAGAAAATAACCACAATAGCCTTTATCTTTCATTCGTTCTGTGTGATCCTCATAAGATACTGTTTCACGCTCTAAATGATAGACTCGTATCTGTCTTTCTATCTGAGGAAAGAAAGTAAAGAAGCCTTTCCGTTCAAGTTCAATTATCTTTTCATAAGATTTATCCCCATAGAGAATATCTTGGATCTCAGCTTTAAATGTTCTTCCGTCTGAATCAATCAAAATTTTTCGCTTATTACCTGTAGGCTCATATGGCACATATACATCATTGGTTTCGGGGTGTATGTACATAGGCTTTCCTATTTCTGAAGCTACAAACTCATAAGCTACCCCAGCCTTATAATCATAGACCCATTTTATTTCTCCAACTTCGTACTGCGCTGGTTGGGATTCGTTTAGATTTGCCTGAGAGCTTGAGACTTGCGCTCTTCCTACTAGAAAAGGAATCAACATGATCAAGAATATTATTTTTTTCATAGTTATAAGTTTTAAATTTTAAAATATTTCTGTCAAATATACTACCAGAAAGAGCCCTGTCAATAGCTCAAAAAAGAAATAGTAAAACGAGGGAACATTTTGTTTCCTTTTTTATTCCCCTACTTCTGTATTTCTGCTATATTGGATATATCAGATTGGTTGCTAAGGAAGTTACACTGAAGACAAACTGAGGTTACTATTATTTGATCTAATCCACATCCGCGGTTGTTATGGAAACAATAGAATATTCTGTAATATTCCGACTGGATGATTTCTGACCTATGGCATTCATATGGGCAATACTGGGTATTGTGATTGGGGCAATACTCGGAGCGCTAGGGCGCATGATGTATACCCAAAATAAGAAAAAGTCGCTTGAGCTCGATATCAAGAAACTTACTCTCGATGCAAAAGAAGAAGCACAGCAGATTATCGACAAAGCCGAAAAGAAAGCAGATGAACTGCGTCATGAAGGAAAAGAAAAGGAAGACCGTCTTGTCAAAAAAGAAGAATTCCTTGATTCTCGCCAAAGAGACCTTGATAAAGAGCGTGAAAAAATTGAAGCGACCAAAAACCAAATTGAAATTGAAAAAGAAAAAGCTGAGCAATTAATAACAGAACAACAAGCTAAGCTTGAAGCAGTTGCTGGACTCTCTACTGATGAAGCAAAAGCTCAACTGGTACATACCATCGAAAGTCAATTTGAGGAGGATTTAGTTATTCGTCTACGAAAAATGGAAGAAACGAATACTGAAAAGCTCGAAGAGCGTGCCAAAGATATCCTGACGACATCGATCAATCGCCTCTCTTCATCGGTAACACAAGATGTCAGCACAACTACCATTTCCATCCCTAATGACGACATGAAAGGAAAAATCATTGGGAAAGAAGGGAAAAACGTTCGCGCATTTGAACGCGCAGCTGGTGTTGAAGTGATTATTGATGATACACCAGGCGCCGTGACTCTTTCGAGTTTCGACCCGATTCGTCGTCAGGTGGCTCGTGTCGCACTCGAAAACCTCTTGATCGATGGACGCATTCAACCAGCCAAGATTGAAGAGTTCGTTGAGCAAGCTCAAAAAGACATCAATCAGATCATAAAGAAAAAGGGAGAATGGGCCGTACACGAAGTGGGCGTCTTTAATTTTGACCCACGCCTTGTCTCAATCATTGGACGTCTGTATTTCCGCTATAGTTATGGCCAAAATGTACTCCAACACTCCGTAGAAATGGCGCATCTTGCGGGAATGCTTGCCGAAGAGGTTGGTGCTGATGTAACTATTGCCAAGGCAGGTGCGCTCGTACACGATATTGGGAAGGCGCTTGATCATGAAATCCAGGGTACCCATATCGAAATTGGTATCCGTATTTTGCGCAAATTCGGTGTTGATGAGCGTATTATCGATGCTATGAAATCTCACCATGATGACTATCCGCATGCATCACTTGAGGCATCAATTGTCCAGACAGCCGATATTATTTCAGGGTCTCGTCCAGGAGCGCGTCGTGATAGCCTCGAAAACTATCTCAAGCGCCTCGCTGAGCTTGAAGCAGTCGCAACAAGCTTCCCCGGTATCGACAAGGCCTATGCTTTGTCTGCCGGACGTGAAATTCGTGTCTTTGTAAATCCGACGGCAGTAAATGATCTCGAAGCTCATCAAGTAGCCCGCGACATGGCAAGCAAGATCGAACAGGAGCTCAAATACCCAGGAGAAATCAAAGTGCATGTTATCCGAGAAAATCGCGTAGTGACCTTTGCGCGATAGCCCCTACCGGACCTCTTCTGAAAATTGTTATTTTTCCTTGTATTTTAAGGTTTTTTTGTATTATAATGTATACATTCATTTCATATTGTTGTGAAATGGGTTATGTACATTACTCATCTGTCTATGGTAACGGATACTTTGGTCGCGATATCCTTCCGAAGTATTCTCCTATTACCTATTAACTTCTATGAAGAAAACAGACCTTATTGATATGGTTGCTGACATCACAGGCGGCACCAAAGTTATGGCTGGGCAAGTAGTTGAAGGTATCTTCGATACTATTGCCAGCGAAATGGCTAAAGGTGGCAAGGTAGATATTGCTGGTTTCGGTAAGTTCGAAGGTTCTATGCGCGCAGCTCGTACTGCTCGCAACCCTCGTACTGGCGAAATGGTAAAAGTTGCTGCTAAACGTGTTCCTAAGTTCAAGGCTGCAAAAGGCCTCAAAGACACCGTCGCTGGATAATACCACCGATTTCAGTAAACAAAAAAACACCCGCATGGGTGTTTTTTTGTTCTATCTTTTAAAGAACGTCTTGAAAAAACTTATGATTGACCAAAACCATTTTTCTTCACTCTCTCCTAACTGTATATTCATACTCGAATCTTCTGAAATCTGCCCCGTCCAATAAGCTCCTCCAAAATCAATAATGTCTTCTCCATGCCATGCAAAAGACTCATCTTCCCCTGAGGTACTGAGGGACATGGTATATCTTCCTGTATTCTCTTTGGGGACTGGGATATATACATACACGTCAAAAGATTCATAGTAGGCACGTTCGGGAATATTGATTGAATCTATATCTATCCCATCTTTAAAAATATGCAAAATCGAAGTGCTCGATTTGTCTGCGTGGGCAAAACGATTTCTGCTCTGTACAGTAATCTTGCTGAAGATAAAGTTAGCCTCTTCTTTTTCAACAGAGGGGATATCCTCCCGAAATGAATCCAAAGAAAAGAAAGGCGGGTTGGTCTCAAAATATTTAGGGCCCTGCTCTGTTATCCAAAAATAAAGAATATGGTTTTTACTTTCTACCTCATCTACCCAATCTATATACATACCTGGCTCACATTCACCACGCATATATGCCCATGTTTCACACTCACTTCCATCTGGAAAATGACACAGCCCAATATCGACGCTGTCCCCCAACGTCCCACCATTATCTATACAGAAGATCGAGGATGGATTTGGCATTGCAGAGAGCCCTTGTGCACCTAAAACAAAGAAGAGTAGAACAAAAACAGCTGTGAAAGATTTTTTAATAATTTTCATATAGGGTTATATTAGCATGAAAATGCTGACAGAGAAAAACACCCCCAAGGGGTGTTTTTCTCATATAGGTTAGTTCTCTAAAAAGAACTAAGACTATACACGTTCTACGTTAACGGCAGTAAGACCTTTGTCATTCTCCTCAACGTCAAATTGAACAGCATCTCCTTCACGCAAATCATTGTAATGCGCGTTTGTAAGAGCTGATGCGTGAAAGAAAACATCTTTCTCAGCACCTTCCTGAGCGATAAAACCGAATCCTTTGTCGGTCAAACGCTTGATAGTTCCTGTTTGCATATTTCTTCAACTCGTATTTAAAAAATAAATATGAGTATTGGTTTCTTCGTAAGCGACTTTCTTCGAAAAACTTTTTAATAGTTGTCGCTCATGAGTTCTAAAAAGACACGATTGACACATCGGGGAGTATACCATGACAGTGGAGAAAAGCGAGGAAAATGAGGAACAAAAAAGCCCCGTTCACAGAACGAGGCTTTTTGAAAAAATGTCCACTTTTATTCTACTGTAACCGCCTTCGCGAGATTGCGAGGGCGATCAATGTCACGACCCAAGATGAGCGCTGTATTGTAGGCAAGCAGTTGTCCGACAATAGCATGAGGAATGACTCTTAGATCAGGATGAGTGTATTTCATAGTGATTGCTCTATCTGCCTGTTTGATAACCTCATCATCCTTTTCATTACAGACAACAATAGTGTATGCCCCTCTACTTTTGATTTGCTGTAATTGATTCAGCATTTTATCTCTCAATTCTTCAGAAAGATTTGCAAGGAACACAATACATGGAACTCCTTCTTCTAAAAGGGCAAAGGTGCCGTGCTTCATTTCCCCTGCCGCAAAAGCTTCTGCATGCACATATGAAACTTCTTTAATTTTTAAAGCCGTCTCTTGCGCTACTGCAAAATCAAGCTCGCGCCCAATAACAAAAACCTTCTGTTGAGTTGCAAGGTACTGAGCAGCATGCTTGGTCTGATCTATTGCTAGGATATCAATAATTGAACGTGGAACGAACTCAAGAGCCGGTAGCCAGTCAATCTTTTTATCTGTCTTCTGAGCAAGTAAGGCGGTCCACATGTACAAAGTGGTCACCTGTGATGTAAAAGCTTTGGTGGATGCTACGCTCCTTTCGGGTCCTGCATGCAAAAGTGTCCCTCCCTCATTCATACGAACCATGGAAGAGCCAGCCGTATTGCAAATACCCAAAATAAGGGCACCCTTGCTACGAGCATATTTCAACCCAGCAATAGTATCTGCGGTTTCGCCACTTTGTGAAATGCCTACCACTACATCCCGTGTAGTAATGAGTGGCTGCTTGGATGCAAACTCTGAGCCAATTTCTGCCCGAGAACGGATTCCTAAATATTTTTCAAATAAATAGGCTCCTACACACGCTGCATAGTAACTTGTACCGCACGCAAGAAATATGACTTGTTCGGCATCTATAAGCTGCTGAATGGCTTTTCTATTACCATACTCAAGTCCACCAAGGGTGATGCGCCTACCCTGAACTCGACCGCGCATAGTGGCATCAAGCGTTTCAGGCTGTTCCATAATCTCTTTGAGCATCCAATGCTCATATCCATTTTTATCAAGACTATCAATTACTTCGCGATCAAGAGGAAGTTTTGTTGGCACTTCTTCTTTTTGATCCTTGATACCATACAAAGAAACCTTATCTGGATGTACCACCACAAGAGTTCTTTCCGAAACTTCCGCGTACTGAGTAACCTCAGAAGGAAATGCATCGGGGGTCGAGGCAACAAAATTCCCATGATCTGCATATCCGATAATGAGTGGGCTCGTTTGAGTCACTGCATAGATAATATCTTCACCCGTAACACCAATAGCCAGCGCAAACGCTCCCTTTAATTTATTCACTACCTCTATGATGGACTGACGTATATCAAGGCCAGTTGATCGATAATAATGAATCAAATGAGGGATCACTTCGGTATCAGTCTCTGAGGAAAATTTGTAACTATGCTCAACCAGAAAAGATTTAATCTCTTTATAATTATCAATCTGGCCATTATGCACCACCCAGATATCCCCTGATGAGTGCGGGTGCGCATTCTCTTGGGTAGCATCTCCGTGGGTTGCCCACCGCGTATGTCCAATTCCACACGTATACTTATGATGTTCTTGAGAAATATACTGCTTGAGAACCGAAGCGCCCCCAACAACACGCAAAAGTCTTGCATCTTTCTCGCCAATAAAGACAACTCCGCAAGAATCGTATCCTCGAGGCTCTAATTTCTCCAAGCCTGGGATCAAAATGTCTGTCGCTGGCTTAAATCCAGCGTAACCTATTATTCCACACATAATTATTTTGTTTTTTAGTTTTTAAAAAATTGTTTCACTTTTGAGTATAAAGTACTCATGGAAAGAGTCAATTGGCAAATATGCTCATAAATATTGCAACTCCTCCACCCTTCTGCTAGTATGCATGTGCTGCCGAAAAAGCACTTGCGGGTGTAGTTTAGTGGTAGAATACCTGCCTTCCAAGCAGGGGACGGGAGTTCGATTCTCCCCACCCGCACACGAGAAAAAGCCCTTAGAAATAAGGGCTTTTTCTTATATAGGTGAGGAGAAGTTTTAAGCCTGGAAATTAGAAACAATATAATTTACAGCATCAGTGAGAGTTTTTGCGGTATATAGCGCATCTTCCGAAACGACATCTTTATTGGTAGCAGTTTTAACCAAGATGCCACCTTTGCAACCTGCTCTGAGTGCGGCCGTAATATCTGATTGATTATCTCCAACCATATAGACGCTGCCTATATCTAGATTGAAGTCCTTAGCAGCATCTAGCAACATGTTTGGCCCAGGCTTACGCCAATCTGAAGCGTCAGGCTTATTCATTTCTCCATTCATATAGGTTTTGAGAATATTAATTCCACTTTTTTCAAGTTCTTTCACAATGATGTCTTGAATTTTCCAAAACTCTTCTTCACTAAGTCGACCCTCCTCAATGCCAGCTTGATTGGTAATTATGACAATTGAAAAACCATTCTCTGCTAAAACTGATAGCGCGCTCACACTATCTTCAAAAAACTCAATCTTTTCAATTTTGTCTATTCGATAATCTTCTGGATCACGAACCAGCACACCATCTCTATCAAAAAATACTACTTTATTCATACATCAATTATATCAACTTTCTAATATATTTGTTCGAACTCACCTTGTATTATCACAAAGAAACACAGGAATTGAATCATATTCAAACCCCTCTTCTTCAAGAAGAGCTAGGGCAACTAAACGGTGGAGTCCGTCTACATGCTTGAGGGTCTCATTGATTACTGCAAGTGTGATAGTGCTGGTGAACCCATTTTTCTTAATTTGTTGTTTTAGATATTCAATATTGTCAACACAGCCCTGGCTATAGTCTTTTGGTCGGTTCTTGTACAAATTAACGACCTCGGAAAATGGTGTATCGAGAGTAATGAGGACTAGCTCATCTTCATTAAAAGGATCATGTCCATGTTGGGGTAAGAGAATATTTTGTATTTGATCTCTGGATAATTCTCCTTGGTACCAAGTGTCTCCATACACTTCACCTAGATGCTTTACGTAGTCAATACTCCAACCATTACTCGTAGTAGCCCAGGCTGTGCCATCTTTCTGATTTTCTAAATCGGAAACTACCTCATTGATAGAAATCTTTTTTTCATTTGTAAGTTTTATTTTTACCATATTATTTATTGTTAATTTGATATAAAGCAACTGTTGTCGCACACGCAACATTTAGAGAAGAAACAGATCCTCTCATTGGGAGCGAGAGTAGTAAGTCGGCAGAACTCTTTAAAAATGAACTTAATCCCACCGTTTCATTACCCACCAAAAGAATCGTGTGCTTGGGAAATTGATAATTCAATAACTGCTGTTCTGACTTTGCAGATGTTCCAATTACCTGAGCTCCTTTTTGTTTCATTCCCAAAATCCATTCTGTAAACTCTTGGTTTGATCCAAAATGCTGAACTGGTACAGAAAAACAAGCACCAATACTTGCCCGTATCGTCTTTGGGTCATGTATGTTTGTAGCATGTCCTAAGATAGAGCGAGCACGGGAAAATCTTCCCAAGTCTTGCAACATAATTTCTTCTGATGTGAAAAGTCTCCCCTATGAAGATGCTTTCTTTGACAAGGTAGTTATTAAAATGGGACTCCATGAAAACCCTTATATAGACCAGCAGGTTATCGTTAACGAATTTTTTCGTGTACTCAAGCCTGGGGGTAAGTTAATTATCTGGGAACTATATTTGAATGAAAAAACGCAACCTATTTTCCAAAAAGTTATTCGTAAGAAAGATCAACTTGCAGGATTTACATCGCTTGTAAAAAAGCGCTATTTTCAAAGAAAAGATGAGATGAAGCATTTTCTTGATATGGCTGGGTTTATTGATTTTAGAGAGGTGTTTGTATTTAACCCAGCTTTACATACCAAGGTAAGACTTAATGAATTAGTATCACTCGAGACAAAAGAAGGAGTGACTGATGTTAACTTACTTGAACTAGCACAATCACGTCTCAACGAACTGAACGAAACACTCCGTTCATTGACTGATGAAGAAAAGGAAGTTATCGGCATGAAGGACCTTGGCGAAGATATTCTCATTCACAACATTGAGAAGGGTATTGTCACAGCCATGAAACCCAAATAATTATGGAAACTATTCCGCGTCATGCACTAACAAGAACCCTATTTCGTGTAGGGTTCTTGTTGTATGGGTGGAGGGAAATCGAGGAGTAATCGAACTACTGCTATTTCTCATTCCATATTACCTCAAAAATCTTCTTAAAAGAATCTGCAATTATTTGATTGATAATAAGCACCCCTACTGGATTTTTCTGATTGAATTGAATAAGAGAAATGCGATTGCTATAAATATTTAATTCAATCCCTAGATCATTCAAGCCTTCAACAAATTTCATTTCTCTTAATAAATCCCTTTCTCTTTGGGTATCGTCAACTCCTTTCTTTGATCGAGCGAGAATACTTTTTACATGAATATTGTGGTTTATACGCTCTGGAAAGTACTCTGTCTCCATAAAATCACCCATAGTTTCATATGCTTTGTCGTAATCAGTAATAGCATAGATAATTCCTCTCTTGTTATTCCGCCAACTATCATGATAGAGATTTTTTACAGCACTATTCCCTGTAAAATACCGCACTTCTGGTTTAGTCAGTACATCCTTCTTATTCAATGCGAAATTATCCAACTGACCCAGACTATCCTCTAGTTGTTTAATTTGCTCTATCTTCCACTTCTTGTATTCCTCAAAGCTAATTGAAGAAAAAAGGTCGCCCGTTTCAGATTTGCTCCGTATCACTAAGCCTTTGCGTTCTAGGCTTTCGAGCGGTCGATATAATGCCGTCCTTGATATGTTTGTTTCTTTTGCAAGGCTACTTACTTTGAGTGGAGTAGTTGCTTGAAAAAGTATCGTGATAATTTTTGTCTCTACAGAATCTAAAATCATAAAGCAAGTATTACCTTTTACTTTTTTGTTGTCAAGTTGTCACAACATATTTACTAATACGAGCATCTTTGTAATTATAGAAATTGAATACATTTGATCATCAAAAAATAAATTATTATGGACATACAACATTATTTACAGAAAAAGAATCTTTCTCCTATTGTTTCAGTTGAAGGAAACGGGATTATTCCCCTTTCTAAGGAGCAATATGAAGAGATAAGACCAATCACAACGGCACAGACGAGGTTGAAACCTGGGCAACGCACAAAAGCTCACGTGCATAAGGAGACTTCTTTCTATTTAGTGAAAGGACTAGCATTAGAGCTTTATAAAAATGTGGTTGAATTGCCTCAGCAAGCACTGGTGATAATCAAGCCAGGAGTAGAACACCCGTGGATTGCTCATACGAGTGGAGAAGTGTGTGATGTTCCAGCGAATTTCGTACATAAACCTCACATAGTTCTATAAAATAGAAAACCCTACGTACAAAACCATCACAATAATGTGATGGTTTTTGTATGGGAATACTGTGGGATGGGTATTGTGTAGTTTTTTTGTGAAAAATTAAGCAAAAAAAATACGCAACTAGGGATTTCTCTAGTTGCGATTTTAATTTTTAAGTTTTAAAAAACTTCTTTTCTTGGTGGGCTAAATCTTGGCAGATAAATACCGAAATAACCCATAATTGCAGTAAGTACACCTCCTACTAAAATAAGTAGAAAAGATGTTCCGAATAGCTTCCAAGTGATTTCTTGATTGCCTTGGTGAGCAAGAGCAACGGTAGCCATTCCTGTAATAAAGAAAAGTAGGAAAAGTAACAGAAATGTTATTAAGAATATCTTTTTCATCTGTATTTATTTTTTGGTTTTAAATTCGTGATAACTCACATCTCTTTTATCTATAATCTGGAAGATATGATATAGCAATCTTTTTCTAAAACAGATTATAAAAGCTAAAGAAGAGATGGAGGAAAAGATAGCAACCCACGAAGAGAGCAAGCTATTTCCGTCTAAATAGTTATTTGGAAGTACATAATGCTCACCGTTCGTGATAATCAAACTGGCAAAAACAAGAAATGCAAAAGCTAGAGCTACAAACAAGACGGTAAAAATTGCTGCAGTCAGCACAAAAGCGTTTTCTTCGCTTAATTTTTTGTTGAATATTTTTTTCATATTTAAAAGAATTTTATTACTTCAAACTTATCATGTTCACTTGACAAAGTCAACTCTATTCTATGTATTTAAAAAGATTTATATGTTTTCAATGTCGCTGTTTGGATAATGTTCCACATTCTGCACAGACATAGAAATCTTCTTTTATGTAGGGTTTTTTCTTATACGCGTGGAGGAAAATTTAGGGCAAATCGAACTTAAGTAAAAAAGCACCTCGAACAAAATGTGTTCGAGGGCTTGTGTTAAATATTTTCAAGTGTATGACGATGACCGTCTGGAAGATTGAAGTTTTCAAGTTCTTCTCTTGTCAGCCAAATAGCTTCGTGACGTTCTTTTTCCTCTTGTGAGACTTCAACTTGTTCTTCATCAATCAGTTCAAAGAGAAAACATTTGAAATGGGCAAGACGATTAACTTTTTTACCTCCGTGGTAAAAAAGAGCGTCATATGGAGGTAATTCCTTAATAAGTGATAGATTTACGTATCCTGTTTCCTCTTTAACTTCTTCTCTTGAGGCTTGTTCTGGTGTTTGCCCCTCTTCAATGCCTCCCGTTATAAATGTTTCCCAATCGAGTTTTTTCCAGCGCAATGCTAAATACTTTTGATTTTTAGGGTTTCTAACAATAACGGTCACAGCATCACGTTCTATCGTTTCAACATCCTCACGTGGTGCGTCTTTTCCTTTGTCTATAAACTTTGGTATATTCATATTTTTAATTTGAAATCATTTTAACACAAAAAAATAAAGCTGTTTAATATTTTCTTCCAAAATATCTGTTCGAATCGTATCCCAAAGATTGCACATAAAAACATAAAGACTACCCCTTCGGAGGTAATTTTTAATTAAAAAAAATTTTGATATACTAACTACCATATGAAACATGCCAAAAAAATACAATCTATCCTGCCTTATATACTAGCAACGCTGGTTGCTGGTCTTGGAATTGGCTTACTCTTAGCGCTCCTTTTCTTCCCCAAGCCAGCCAAATCTCCTATTTTCCCAGCATTTTCGCCAGAGATTGCACAGGGAGAGACGTCTGGGTCCCATATGAATATGGCACAGGATCACGATCACGGGGCCTATGACTTCCAGGGCGATATAGACGATGCCCCATCTTTTACCCTCGAAGCTGAGCGTGACTCTATGAGCGGTATCAATCTGCATATAGTGACACACAACTTCACCTTCACGCCTGAGGTTGTGAATGAGGATCCGGTCGAAAATACTGGGCATGCTCACCTTTATATCAACGGCACCAAATTTGGACGTGTTTATAGCGAGTGGTTCTATATCCCCCAATATTTTCTTAATGATGAGGGATTTAATACGCTCTGCGTAACACTCAATGCGAATAATCATGATGAATACATGGTCGCTGGGAAGCCCTTGTATACCTGCATCGAACGATAGATGATATACTAAAAAATGTATGTTTAGTATTGATAGTATTGTATTCTTTGTATTACTCGCTGATAGCCTCGTGGCTAACATTATTGCTTGGTTTGGCTCTCGTTGGTATCTTGATCATTTTCAGATTATGTCTCGCTGGCTTCCTCTTACCAAGGCATGGTCACTCGGCTATTTTCTCATCGTGTTGTGGGTAGGAAGTATTTTGTTGCGCGCAGGAGCTTTTTAACATTATTCATGCTATTTTTTATTTTCTCTATCTATGTCAAAGAAAAAAACAAATCAACTCGTCCCTATTATTGTTGCTGTTCTGGCTGTCTTTCTCGTAGCGGTTATCTTGGTCATGCTGCTGCTAAATAAATCACCCCAACAACTATCACTTGAGCAGGCTGAGCCCGTTCTTGAACTCATGCGAGAGCGCTTCCCCGATTCGCCAATTTACGAACATATCACTGATCCTACAAGTATTGTCCTTGTTGCAAATCCCAATGGGCTTGCCTGTAATGCGGCGCGCACGTTTATTACCGAACTTGATTACCCCTACTATCTCTATCAAATCAATGAAGAAGATTATTTGGAAGATATTACCAATCAAGATGATGAATCCTGCCCGATTGATGAAGATAACCTTGCTGGATTGAACGCCTACCCCACTATTTTTATAAAAGATACCGTCTTTATCGGCTTCAACAAGAAGGTCAAAAAACAAATCCTTGAGATGATCAAATCGTAAAGGATACACAGTATATCTTTGTACGAAAAATACCCCGTCAGGGGTATTTTTCTATAGGAAGCTGTCTGAACAAATGCTCTCAATTTATTTTTTCAAAGCATCACGGATTTCAGTCAAAAGTTCAACTTCGCTCGGGCCTGTTGGTTCTTCTTTTACCGGCTTTTCTTTTTTCATTTTATTAATCGTTTTTACAACAAAAAACAGTGCCAAAGAAACAAGCAAAAAGGCAATAATTGCATTGATAAAGAGACCATAGCCTAAAGCGACTCCTCCAGCTTCACGAACAGCAGCAATCGAAGTCATGTCGACACCCGTCATCACTTCTGGCTTTACCAATACCACAAAAAGATTTGAAAAGTCTGGAACACGAAAGATTCCTGAGATAAGTGGCATAATCATATCATCTACCAATGATTTCACGACAGTACCAAAGGCGGCACCAATAATGATACCTACCGCCATATCAATCATATTCCCTTTCACTGCAAATTCTTTAAATTCTTTCAACATATACAAAAAATAAAAAATAATAATGAATATAGTATATCAATTCTATTGCAATACACACGAGCGTATTCCCCTATAGCTGATTTTATTCATACTGTGGGACAAACTCTCCTGCAGGAACCCATCGATCGGGTTCTCGAGTATTATCAATATTGCCTGTCCCGTTCCCGCCATTAGTGCCGGAACCGCCGTTGCTTGTATCAGTATCTTCTTGGTCTGGTTGGATATTGGCTACATCAGTCTCGGTGCTCGATGGGGTATATGAGGCAAAGTTAAAGGCATTGAAATCACTATGACATTCTGGGTCTTGTACATCTACAAGATTATCACCATCATTATCAATACCATCCCCACAACTGTTACCATTGAGGCTCGTCGTGCTTGACCCGCTTCCACTAGTATTTGTGGTCGTGGTCGTGGTAGTAGTCGTCCCACCAGAAGAAGTATTTGATGATGTGTTCGTGGTGGTACCACTTGATGATGCCCCACTAGTCGTAATAGGTGAACCAACCACATAACTCCCACGTCGTTTTTGAAATTCGATCGGAATGGTATAGAGTGTATTCATTTCAGGAATAGCATTTGCACGCTGAAGTGTAATATATCCATACTTTTTGGCAGGCCAGAACTGATAATCATGAACAATGGCTTGGAAAACGGTAAACTCATCACCATCAATTTCCTGCTGAGCAATGGCTGCGCCATAAGCTACGAGATTATCTTTTTTGTCATATACCTGCACAGGAAATTGGCCATTTTCATCATACCAATAGCCACGCGCCTTCCCAATCACTTGAAATGGTGGTGCGACAACTTGTTCATACAATGGCTGCGAGACGACAATATCGGCGATATTTTGAGTCTGTGAAAAATATGAATGACTGCCTCGGCGCCCAAAAAATACGATAATGAAAATAAAAGCAGCAAGCGCAAGGAGCAGGAATCCAATAATCAAAGAACGAAACTGGCGCCGATCCATACCACCATGGTGAGTCTTATATTCGGCTGGAGTTGGTGGATAATAGACATGCTCAGGTTGATAGAAAAAAGTCTCAGCTTTACCATCCTGGGACGGGAGCACATATGGTTGCTGAGCTTGCGGCATAGGCTGCTGCATACCAAAAGAAGAAGATGGTTGTTGCTGAACCAGAGGTTGAGAGATGGGAGAGGGTTGCCCAGCAGGTGGAGCATATCTCGAGTCGGGAGCAATCGAAGCTGCCTGCGGAGCTACGGAAGCAGAAGAAGCCTGTTCGCCATCAACTACCGCATCCTCGGGAAGGAATGGCGTGTAGTCATTTTTATTTGGGCTTTGACCATCAGAAGCGCGGAATGTTTGCATGACACTTATTATACCTTGTGTACGATAGTTGGGGCAAGAAAAAACTATATTTAAAAATCCTCTCGATGCGACTCTTGTCTCGCCCCCTTGGGGACTGCATAAAAAAAGAGCCTCGAATCCTATCGGGTCCGAGACTACTTTTTATAGGTGCCCCCGGAAGGGCTCGAACCTTCGACCGTCAGCTTAAAAGGCTGCTGCTCTACCAGCTGAGCTACAAGGGCATGAAATCTGGTGTATATCGCATATGTAGTTTCTTCATGGTTTGGACAGCCTTTTCTGAAAAGGCGTTCGTGTGTCCACCGGACACACTCACCTCTCCCAGTGAAACTACAAAAGCATGAAATCTGGTACCTCTATGAATTTTCTCAAACCAGATACTCATTATTTCTTTAGTAAAAAATATTACTAAAACACGCGTCACTATACCAACAAATATGATAATATCAAGGCATCTATGGAAATCCATCTTGTCCTCAACAATCTGCGTAGCGTCTACAATACGGGATCATTATTCCGCACCGCTGATGCGGCGGGCGTTGTTCATATACACCTTGTCGGCACAACGCCCGCCCCAACCGACCGTTTTGGTCGCATACGCAAAGACTTTCACAAAACAGCCCTTGGCGCCGAGGCAATAGTACCGTGGACATATCACAGAGATTTTGCTTCGTGCGTAGATGAATTGCAGAAAAAAAATATTTCTATTATTGCCATCGAGCAAGATGAAAAATCAATCCCGTATACCCGCATTCCTTTAGAGGTGCCACTGGCGCTTGTCGTTGGCAACGAGCCAGAAGGATTCTCTCCTGAAGATTTGGCTCTCTGCGATACTGTTGCCGAGATCCCTCAGTATGGAGAAAAAGAATCACTCAATGTCGCCATTGCAGCGGGGATAGTATTGTTTGATGTGGTGAGGAGAATGAGAGGTGTATAATACTACCAAAGCTCAAATGCATCGACATCCTCCTTTGGTATATACATATCTTTTGCAATTTTTTTACGAAGCATTTGTGCTTTCTCTTTATTGTGCTCGAGAGAAAATGTTGCTCGAGAAACCAGGGTGAGAAAATGGATCATTTTTTCTGAGAACGCAATATCAGAACCACCCTCTTCAAACATCTTCTGGATAACTTCTTCGTCGGACTTGCGCAACTTGGTAATACTTACCAAATCGCCGATAACAAAAACATGAGAACGGGTATCTCCTGAAATGAATGTTTTTTCTACATGGACATACGTATGTTTCATCTCCCGAGCAAGTTTTTTATCCAAAGGTGTATCCCCCGCGACGGCATAATACACATGCCTCTGATTATCTTTAAAATACTGATAAAAATCTTTTTCACTTTCTTGACGCTCTGGGGCAAAAGGCCAAATAGCATGCGGCGCCGACATAAATACCGGCTCCTGAGGATGATCTTCGAGGAGCTGAAAAACCACATGTTTCCAAAATGCATCCAGGTGAGATAGGTTACTGAAAACCCAGCGTAGCGATTCACCTTCTCCCAAGTCAAAGGCCGCCTGCGACGGCAATATTTTTTGGAGGCGCAAAAGCCACTCTTGGCTTACAAATAATTTCTGACTATTTTTGATAAGCACTTCTTGCTCGAGGAGTTTTTTTATTACTTTATGTACGGCTTGAATAGATATTTTTTCATGTTTGGCTATATCTTCATATATCCCCTTGGCACTCATGCCTGGAGTCTGAAGGAGCTTTTCTATTACCAAATCTTGTGTTGTGGGACTTTTTGTAGCAAGCATACATGTTTAATATTAAACTTTTTATTTAAAAAGTAAAGGTATTTACAATATTTTTTTATAATGTCAAGTATTGATGCTATTATTCCAATATATGAATACTAACAACACAGCATATACAAAAGAACAAAGTGTCGCGTTCACAGACGCAATCGCAATGGAGACAAAGGCTCATAATCTTATGGTTAAAGAAGTGATGAACCAAGCACCACATGGAACACTTCTAGACCTGGGTTGTGGTGATGGTTATTTATTTAAAGAATATAAAAAAATGGGATTTAAAAATATGATAGGACTAGATGCCTCGCTAGATATTCTTTCAATTGCAAAAGAAAAGCATTCAGATGTTACCTTTATTCATTCTATTCTACCAAATATTAATCTCCCTACTGCGTCAATTGATACCCTGGTTTCTATGTATGCAGTGCAAAATATACAGCCTAAAGATATGCAGAAATTCTACCAAGAGTGTTATAGGGTTCTTAAGCCAGGTGGAACTCTTACTATTTTCACAAAATCACCTATACAGCAATTTTTGAAAAAAATAGAAGATCAGGGGGAAAAAGCAAATTATTTCACTAGCGAAATGGTTTCTATAAAAATTCTTGATGGAGCACTTACGGTGACTGAGCCTTCTCATACACTGACTGATTATCTATCTCTCGTAGACTGTGGTTTTACATTGACCTCTTTTTCAGAAAATAGCGAGTTCCCTGCATCGCGCAAAATTATGGGAGATGATTACCCGACTTTCATTATATTCTCCGCAACCAAAAAATAATCAATATGAATATAGCAATTTTTGGATCTGCCTTATCAGACCCCGAACAAAAAAATATTACTCTTGCATCACATATGGGGAGGGAAGTCGCCAAGCGAAAGCACACACTCGTGACGGGCGGTTGCGTGGGAATACCATCATATGCAATTGCTGAAGCCTTCAACAATAATGGCGAAACCCATGGGTACTTTCCCGTACACAAGGAGGAAGAGATCCATAATCTGGCACATATCTACAACAACGATACGTCTGAAAACTATACCCAAAAAATATTTCTACGTGGATTCTCAAAAAGGAGCATCGCTATGATAGAAAACGTGGATGCGGTCATTATCATCAATGGACGCATGGGAACCCTCAGCGAGTTTGCGATGGCCATCGAGGAAGGATTGCCTATTGTCGTTATGAATGGTTCTGGTGGCATTACTGACCATATCAAAGAAATACTTGCAATGACGGGGCGATCCGATTATGAAAAAATATTTTTTACTGACTCGGCCACCTTAGCCATTGACTGGATTGAGTCCTCGCAAAATTAAAACCACCCTCTCGGGTGGTTTTAATTTATTTCTTCTTTGTTGTTTTTTTGGGAGCTGGTTTCTTGGGAGTAGCTTTCTTTTTTGTTGCAGTTGCTTTTTTAGGAGTTGTCTTCTTTTTTGCTGGGGTCTTCTTTGTTGATTTTGGAGATGATTTCTTAGGAGAAGACTTTTCCTTTGCTGGTGCTTCAATCATAAGTTTTGGCATCGTGATTGTGAGAATCCCATCTTTTACTTCACCGATTGCAGCATCCACATCAATAAAGTCTGGCAAAGGGATCGTCCGTTCAAAAGAACCAAAATGGCGTTCATAGCTGTAGTAACCTTCATCTTCAGCCTCGTCTTCGTAGTTGGCTACGCCAGCAATATATACATGGTCTTCGCCTATTTCGATATCGAGCGCCTCTGGGTCGACCCCAGGCACATCAGCCTTTAAAACAATATTCTTACCCGTATCTTTGAGATCCACTTGTGGAAATACCAATCCCATGCGTGCCTTGGCATTATCGATGACATCGGCAGTGCGACTTGGTAAATCCCATTGTTCGAACATATCCCATGAGTCCTGAATCGCATCAGAAACAAGATTGTGTAGGGCTCCACGTAGCGACACCATATTGCGTTCAAAATTTGAAAGTTCATTATTATCCATATGAAAAAATAAGTTATATCTTGATTAATATAAAGGGTAGTATACCAAAAATTTTATGCCTACGTTACTATTTGCATCTCTGTGTTTTCTATGTCCCAATGATTTTCCCCAGCCTTCATGATTTGCACATGTTGTACACATATGTATATAATGGAGGGGAACGTTATAGCAAACATTTGTAAAAAGTATTTTCAACTGTTTAAACCCATGGCACCGGGTAAAAGGTGCGAAATCTTGTAACACAGATTGTAAAAAGAACCTTGCGGGATGTTGCCTATAACACGTTTCAAAATGATCACCTTCGAGTGGACCCCGAAGATACGTGAATCAAAGCTGAGTATTTTTTCAAACATGAAAGAATATTGTGCTTTGATTCGCGTTGTGTATCTTATTTTTGAACGATAATGTTCTTTCTTTAGTTCTTTTCACATCTTTTGAAAATAAAATATATTGCACACGCTAATTTAACTTTTTTAGCAGTCATATTTTTCTTTTTTGACTGCAAACATATAAAGCTGTTTCTCTTTCGAGGAGCAGCTTATTTTTTATATAAAATATAAAAAAGGATTGATACTACGACGCAAGTTTCAACAAAAACTCTTCGAAACGATTTTCAAGCCCTCCATCAAATCCATAGTGATAGATATCAAGAAGCTCTTGAGATTTACGTATCAGATCCGTGCCTGGATATTTCGCTAGTGCTGCCTTGGCTTTATCTGCTACAAAAGGCTTGAGCCCATGATTCTGAGGGGACGCCTGGACGAGGAGCATATTTTTCATCTGCCACCAAGCGGTCCCGATCATCTGCTGAAGGGTGAACCCATCTGCTACCAAGCGCTGATAGGTAAGCCAGGCATTTTTTGGATTACGGTCACGAATGTCATTGGCAAGTGAAAAAATAGCATTATTTTTTTCTTTATCTTTTTTAAAGATACGTACCTCGCAGTAATCCTCACCGATAGTTTTGGTGATTTTCTGTATCTGGGGAGCGGTAAGGCTCTCTTCGATACACATGATTGGAGCATGAGTATGCTGAGCAAGAGCTTCAGAAACACCATTTTTTGTAAGATATCCATGCAGGATATATGCGCGCTCTTCTCCAAAAAGAGTTTGGTGAGAGATTGTGTTCATGATCTCGTATTCAGAAGTTTCATCAGAAAAAAAAGAAAGTATTTCGTATTCTTTTTGCTGCCAACGTATGCGCTGTTGTGCAAGCGCATGCATCCGTGCAGTATAGTCATTTCCAATAAAGATATGAATCATGGATATTATTTTAACACGCCTCACCACGAGGAGCGAAAGCAATACGTGCATAGTGCTCGAAGGGGCGCTGTGTATTCTCTATATTCAAATATTATAGCCACATGGGGACTTCCTTACGATACTCAGCGTAGTTAGCAAAGTGTCCCATCAAAATTTCTTCTTCTTTTGGAATAATGAGAAACGTAAATACAAGAAAAAGCACCAAGGCAACAATAAACATAATAATTGAATTAAGAATCAACCCAAGCCCAACCACAAGAAAAAGAAAAGAAACATACTTGGGGTGACGCGTAAAAGTATACGGCCCTGCTCCCAGCATTTTACATACATGATCTTCTTCGTCGTGATAATAGCAGGTCGCACGACTTTCATTCCCCCAAAAAAGAAGCACAGGGGCTACCAAAAGCAAAAACCATCCGAGTGCAATAGCGCGCAAGGTATGGTGGGTAAATTCCAAAGGAAAGAAAATATTCAGCACGATACCAATAATAATACCTACAAGAAAAATAAGTGGAGAATATGAGATCAGTTGTGTCAGCGAAGAAAGATGTCGAAACGTCATACGAGGAGAAAACTGCACAAACACATATGCATTGCTTTCATAATACCCCAAGACGGCCGTCTGTCAAAGAAGAATTTCATGATATAATAGTATCCATTATTCGAAAGGGATTTTTTAATATATTTATATGGGAATTTTTGATTCACTCAAAGGAATGTTGGGAGGAACTACTGAAAAAGTAATGAACACTGCAAAAAATGCTGCTGATGATATGATTGATTCTGTCGGTGACAAAGTCGAAGCGGCAACAGGCCTTGGGGGCAAAATGATTGATAACTTGCAAGACAAGGCGAAAGACCTCGCCCACGATGCAATAGAAAAAGCTGCTGATACGCTCGGCGATGCTGCTGATGCATTGGGCAAAAAGGCAGATGAAATGGAAGAAGAAAACAAATAATTTCTTTCAACAAAGAAACTCCCAACTGAAAAGTGGGAGTTTTTATGTGCTTTCAAGCTCTGTTGTACGCCACAACACGAACCCTGCTCTGTGTGTCATCCCAGATAGAGCGACGAGATACGATGAGCGAAAGCCTGAGAGCCATCATTAGTTATATTTCTGACTTAGAATGAAGAACCCCGATGCAGAGCAGTCGGGGTATCTTTTTGGGTTCGCTCATTGCTCACTCTATGTTTTATTCCGAGGCAGAGCCTCGGGGAATATCACCGAGAAGATTGAAGATGAACGTACTCTAGAAAATTTAAAATGGATCCCTGTTTTCGCAGGGATGACACAGATGAGAGTTTCGTGTATACGACTTACTCTACTTAACCTCGAACCAATTTTTTCCTACACCATAATCAACCTTGATCGGCAATGCGGGAGTAATATCGATCCAATCTTGGTCGAATGCGGATTGCATAAGCTTCACCAACTCTGGAACGACTTCTTCTATCTTTTCATCTTTGATTTCAAAAACAATTTCATCATGGACCTGCATGACCATCTTTACCTCCGTTTCAAGTTTATGCTTGGTAATCCATTGATCGATTTGATGCATGACAAGCTTGATCAGGTCTGCCTCGGTCCCCTGGATTGGAGCATTGATCGCCATGCGTTCTGCCATAGCACGAATGAAGGGGAGCTTTGAGGTAATATTACTAAAAAATCGCTTACGGCCAAACATCGTTTCGGTATAACCATGCGTGCGGGCAAATTCTTTGGTATCTTCGAGATACTTGGTAATCGCAGGAAACTGTTCAAAATAGGCATTGTAAAAAGATTGAGCTTCTTTGCGATCAGTGCCAAGCTGTTTTTGCAAAGCAGTCACTCCCATACCGTAGAGCATGCCAAAGTTGATAATTTTTGCCCGGCGACGTTGTTCATAATCGATATCTTCTGGATTCACCCCAAACACGCGCGCTGCAACCGCCGCATGAATATCTCCCCCCTCATTAAAAACACGGGTCATGTATTCATCCTGTGAGAGCATCGCTGCAATACGTAATTCAATTTGCGAGTAATCACAAGCTACGAGTGAGTATCCAGGAGCTGCGATAAATGCCTTTCGAATCACACGTCCCTGCTCTGATCGAATTGGAATATTCTGTAAGTTTGGATTTTGGGAGGCAAAGCGCCCAGTCACCGTCCCATCTTGCAAGAGTTCAGAATGGAGCCGTCCATCATCACCGATATGGTCTGCAAGAGGTTCCAGATAGGTCGAGACGAGCTTGTGGAGCTCGCGATACTCAAGGAGATCTTTGATAATCGCGTGCTCATCGTAGAGCTTTTCGAGAATTGACTCTTTGGTCGAGTACCCGCCCGCTTTTGTTTTTTTAACACCTTTCGTTGGCAGTCCAAGCTCTTCAAAAAGCACTTCGGATAGTTGCTGGGTCGATCGTACATTGAATTCGTGTCCTGCATGGGTATGGATTTTTTGCTCGAGCTTTTCGAGAGTTTTTGAATATTCCTGCGCCAAATCAGAAAGTACTTTTCTATCGATCATGACGCCCGTCTCTTGTATTTTCTTCATCAGTGGAAGAAGTGGTTCTTCAATCTTCGTAAAGACTTTCAACAGATTCATTTCTGTGAGTTTTTTTACCAGTGCTTTTTCTGCTTCCTCTGCGGTAGTCACTCCCATGTGCTCAAATACTTCTTCTGCGGTTGGGTGCGTGGTTTCGGGATTCATTACCCATAGCATAACTCCCAAGCGACGGGCTGTGTCTGGACTAAGAGCGTCGGCTGGTTGAGCCGACGCGGCTTCTTCTGATTGGCCATCGGCAGCCGCGCCGGCTCCCTGTGTAGACTCAGCAAACAACCCTTCAATCCGTGGAACGAGGCTACGGAATTGATACCGTCGACACATTTCTAATAGGCGGTCTTTGTTCAGCGAATCAATCCAAGTGTCAGAAGGAAATGAGTAGGTTATGGGAGCATCGAGACGAATCGTCGCGAGCCCTTTAGAAAAAAGAGCCTCCGCCTCATGTTCTTCCAAAAGCTTCACAATGCGTTCTTTTACGCCGTCATCGATGAGCTGTTGTCGATTGGTATGAATATGTTCGTAGAGGTTCTCAAGTGATCCATAGAGCACGAGTAGTTGCGTAGCTGTTTTCTCACCAATACCTTTTATTCCAATAATATTATCTGAAGTATCTCCCCGCAAGCCTTTGTAATCTGTGAGAAGTTCTGGCCCAAAACCAAAACGATCCATGACCGCTTGTTCGTTGTAAATGATGGTATCCTTTATCCCTTTCCGCAACGTAAAGACACGCACACGATCGCCAGTGATCAACTGCATCAAATCCATATCACCTGTTGCAATAACGATATCAATATCTTGATACTCTTTATGTGAAATAACTTGCTCTACAATCGTCCCCACCATATCATCAGCCTCAAATCCTGGAGCGTCAAAAATAGGGATATTGAAAGCTTCGCATACCCCACGCGATGATTGCAGTTGATGCTTGAGCGCATCTTCAGTTTCTTTGCGTCCACCTTTATAGTCGGCATACGCTTCATGACGAAAAGTCTTGCCGGGCAGATCATAGGCAGCCGCGATATAGTCAGGCTTGAATTCTTTTACAACACCCAACAGCATGGTAATCAGACCGAACAAAGCACCTGTTGGCTCTCCATCGGCATTAGAAAAGTCGGGAAGCGCGTGATACGCACGGTGAATAATCGCGTGAGCATCTAGAAGCACAAGGGTTTCATGAGATGTTTTCTTCATAAAATAATTGTAACACACCTACGTATTAAATAATCTGATTTTTGGCAACAAATTTTTTTAAACGCCCCCTCGCCAAACCTAAATGAGCTCAGTGTTTCACAAAAAATAATTATTATGCTGTTTCATTCATGATCCTAATTACAAATTCTTTTTTTAGGGTCATGAAGAATACAGAGATATTTAAAGTATTTAGACTAGAGTCATCACTTTGATCCAGTACTTCGAGAGCTTTTTCGTACATCTCTTCAGTAAATTCACTCTGGTAATCCCAAATACCAAGTTGTTCCAGCTCATAGATGGCACCACGTTTATATGCCTGAATTTCAGTAGGGTCAGAATAATACTCTCGTGCTTTTAAAAGCGCTTCGCTATTGATTTCAGAAGTTCCTGACTGGACTTGTATTTGTAAATTATCCCAAAATACATTATTGATACCCTCTTGATAGAGTGACAGGGCGTGGGGAGTAATCAAATTTTGAGATACTAATGTTTCCTCGTTTCCAAAAAGATCATCGACATCAACAGATTCATGATCAAATTCATGGGCCGCTACCCCCTCATAGTCTAAAGTCTTTTCATAAGGTAAATGGGTTACCCCCTCTGTTGGGAATCGAACTGCTTCATTATTAACCCAGGAGCCGCCCTGTCCTTCCGTGGGGTTATAATATGCGAACGCACCATCATCTGAGTCCTCTAGAATGTCCTGATTCATATCAAGCTGATAGGTTTTATCAGACAAATTTAAAAGTCGCTTTTGGCTATAGAATGTTTCCATCCCAACCATATTCGATTGCGCCAACTCATTGGCTAAACGTGCTTGATAGGCAGGAGTCATGATCTGATCCTTTGACCAAGCACGCACATCATCATATTGTTTTTTTATCATCTGGTATTCTTCCAAAGCATCAGGCCACAGATCAGGGGTTTCATAAAGTTTCTGCCTGGATGGAATATCATTACCCAATGTATACATAGGATCTATTATATTGACCTCTTGCTTGTTCCACGCTGGGGAGTTGCTCATGAAATCGTAAGTGTCTTCTATACGTTTTTCTCTAACAGGTGCAAAAACAGGTGAGCCAAACTCACCAACAACCTCGTGGTAGAAATTTTTCGAATTTTTTGTCATATCCGACCAGCTGGTGGAAATATCTTCAGAAGAGGTTGGTTGTTCTGGTGCAAGACTATTTTGACCAAAACTAGCAGTAGCTACGAAGAACATGGTCGTGAATACTACTCGCTTGGCAAGAGCATTGTAGTATTGCGTCAGGCTATGCGCCATATTATCAAAATGCCCTTTCAAGATTCCGATTTCTTGGCACTGCTGACGACTATATGTATCCTGATATATTTCAGCCCCCAGCATTCTAGACGTGAAGCCCTCAGCGCGCTTCTCAAGAGAACGGCTGAATACCTCAAGTGTTTCATCTTGCGATCTCGCAAGCTCCACTCCTTCTATCGATACCTCTGTGGCTTCTTGGGTATGAGTTTCTTTAGTCTGATATTGTTCGGATATATTATTTTTCATACGTACGAGGTGTCTCTGTATATGAATCTTGAATATTTATATAGAGGTTTTTAATTTTTTCCTGATCATATGCTTCTGTTTTTTTATGAAGAATATCCCTGTATCTCTTTTCTAGGAGTGTTAGATTTTGTGAAAATTCTTCTTCTAACTGGGCTAGAAATTGAATCATGTGTGTTTTTTTCATAAAAAAATTATATCATAGAAAAACAAAAAACCCTCCCGCCTGCCTTTGCCGACAAATAGGGGGTTTTACGTTTTTTTGGCATGGAGCCATAATAGCACTAATCCCCTCTCTGCTGTGTCATCCCCGCGTAGGCGGGGACCCATCTCAATGTTTCCACTATCTCCTTTTTTGTCAGTCTGAATTTATTTTAGGATATATGATAAAATTAAACACGTGTTTAAGCCTCTAGAAAATTTCCAATCCAACCGAAACCCGAAGGAGATTATTCTGCGTGCCCTCAAAGAATCAGAGCAATATAAGATTACTCCAGAAGATAAAAATGAGTATGGGGAACTTTTGGCATACCCAAATGGCCCAAAATCAAATCTTGAAAACGAACTTCATTGGAAAATGGTACGAACTGAGGCTTTTAAGGAGTGGTTTGGAGACTGGCAAAATAAACCAGATGAAGCGAGTAGAGTTATAGATAATAATGGAGAACCACTTATCGTTTATCATTCCTCTCATGATTCATTTGATGAGTTTGATCCTCAAAAAAGTCAGTATTTTTTGACGCTTGGAAAAGGTTCTTATTTTACCCCCGATCCCTCTTTATCAGAAATATATGGAGATAAAAGATATACATGTTTTTTAAATATTAAAAATAATATTTACAAACAAAAAGAGCGCTCGGCTCTTCAGAATGGACTAAGGAATGTATATTATTCTCTTATTCGACCTAAAGAATCGGGCTTCATCGAGCCACACGATGAAAGTGAAATTCCAGAGAGAAAACTTTTTGGAGAAGTAAGTCAAGTTTGTGTGCTTCATAAAGAAGATATTGCGATCATACCAAGTGACATTGAGCATCCTATGGAAAAATATCGCGAAAAGATTGATGGTCACTTTAGAGAAAATGGATCAAGTCCTAATCTCTAACATAAAAAACAAAAAACCCTCGCGGGTTTTTTGTTTTTCTAATACATGAGAATAAGTACGGATACTTATTTCTTCTTAATATCCATATCAAGAAGCGTAAACAACCACATCCCAACAATAGAACCAACGATAGGGCCAAGAATATACATTGCATTGAAGTGTCCTACGGCCAAACCAACAGCTGGGTTAAGAACTCCCGCAGAGCCAATCATCAGCGCTACCAAAAGCCCCATAAAAAGTGATGCTCCGATGATGAATCCAGAAGCACCTTTTTCATTGCGTCCATACACCACTGATGCAATCCCAAAGGTAAAGATTACCATACCGATTGCTTCTGCAAGTCCAACACGAATAGTGTTTTCTACGGTTGGAGCAACTTGTGCAAAAAATGCACCAAGTCCTGGCTCTGGAGCGAACCCAGCAGCAATAGCAAGAGCAACACCAGCACCAGCAAATTGTGCAGCTAGGTAGACAAGAGCATCTTTCCAATCAATTTTATTGATAAGAAATGCACCAATAGTAACCCCTGGGTTAATATGTGTCCCTGAAATATGACCAATCGTATAGACGAAAAGAGTAAGCGTAAGCCCCGCAAACAAGGCTACAAGAAGTCCTGGGATACCTGACATCAGTGACATCAAAACTACTAAAGAAAGGATGAGTGTCCCAAACATTTCGGCACCAAACTTTTGGATAAATGGAAGAGCTTTTTTCATAAATAAAAATTTTGAGGTTCAAAGATTTGTAGCCATCATAGAAAGGACAACCCACAAACCAAAATTCCCTGCATTAAAATACTAACAATTAATAAATAGTAATGGACGGGACTATTATACCGCACTACAACAAAACGCAAAATGTATTCTTGGATGCTCCACTTCTAGATGAGCCCCAAAATCTTTGCCATAAATACGAGATAGATAAGAAGCATCATAACCCCCTCCCACAGCCTCACCTTGTTATCGGCGGTTACTGCAAAAGCGGTAAATGTAGCAAGTGCCAAAAATGGCAGCCCGATCGCAAACGTTGTAGGATCGATATCGAGATTGCCAAAAAATGCCGGGATACTTGTCACGAGGGCAATATTGAAAATATTTGACCCAAAGACATTACCAATAGCCATCCCATGATTGCCAAGTTTAATAGCCGAAAGTGACGTAAGGATTTCGGGAAGCGAAGTACCAATTGCCACAACCGAGATAGTCAACACGGAAGAAGAAATACCAAAGAGATCCGAAAGTGTGAGCAAGCTATCGATAAAATATTTTGCAGATACAGCAATCAGTCCCATGGAAAGAATAATAAGCCCGCTATATTTCACAATCTTTAGAATTTTTATTCTAGAACCTTCGCCATCGTATTCTTCTTTTATTGCTTCCATCTCATCGGCGTCTTTTTTTTCTGGTTTTGAGGTGATGTTGTACACCATGAAAATGACAAAAAAGAGGAAGAGAAAAATGCCTTCTTGCCATGTCACTACTTTATCCATCGCAAAAAAAAGCAAAAGGCCCGCCGAGGTAACAAAAAATGGCAAATCAATATCAATCAGCGAAGTGCTGACCTTGAGGGTTCGTGCTGCGAGTGCCCCAATCCCAAGGATCAAAAGCGCATTGGCAATATTTGAACCAATCACATTATCAATAACAAAGGTTGTTTGCCCTGTCCCAATCACTGCGTACAGCGAAGAAACAAGCTCGGGAAGTGAGGTCCCTACCGCCACGATCGTAGCACCAATAATAAAGGAACTCATCCCAAAGAGGAGTCCAAGTTTTTCACTATATTCAGTAAAATGATCGGCACTTTTTACCAGAACATAAAGTGAGCCAATAAAGGCAATAATCCATACAGCTATTTGCATATAGCGATCAGTGTAGTGGAATCAAGAGAGAAGAGCAAGATACTTGACTCTCTGGTGAAAAATAGTATTTTGAAATAAACAAATTTAAAAAATCATGGAAAAATTAAACATATCGACACTCGATTTCAATCACTGGGCGAAGGGAGATCATCAAGAAAAACAGTTATTTCTGAGTTATCTTAGAAGATCATTGCAAGAGCCGGGATTCTTCTTTCTAGACAATCACGGCATGGACCAAAAAATCCTAGACGTGAGTGAATCAAAAGCACGGAGTTTTTTCACTCAGATAAGAGAAGAGGAGCGCCTAGGGTATACATATGCTCATCTTCATCATCAGATTGGGTATACTCCCAGCGGAGTAGAAAAAGGTGAATTTGCCAAAATTGCTGATACCAAAAAGTTTTGGCAGACGAACCCTAATTATAGTATACCAATAGTGAAAGAAATACCTGGATTTAACCAATTAACCCTTCAGTCTTATTATGAATTTGAAAAAATTTATACTGAACTGATGAAAGCAGTCGCAATGACTCTGGAATTGCCAGCAACGTATTTTTCAGACCATATCGGCAATAGTGTGATGAGGGATATTTTTTACCCAGCACACCAGAATCCCGTGGTAGATGACGGAATGGTTGCCGAGGGAGGGAATGCTTTGGGCATGTGTGCATCTATGCACACGGATATAAATTTCCTGACATTGCTCGAAGCCAAAGAAAAAGGGCTACAACTATGGCATGAGGGGAGATGGATGGATATCACTATCACAAAACCAGGATTGATCATTGTAAATTGTGGTGACATGTTACAGCATGTAACTGCGGGGTACTATGTGTCTGGGATGCATCGCGTGGTGTGTCAGCCCAACACCCCACGTTACGCGCGACCCTTTTTCGGTCATTTGAAATCCGGGACAAGTATTGTGCCGCTCTCTCAATTCAGAGATTTTGATGCAAAACGGTTTCGATTTAAAACAACCGATGAATATTTGAATTTCAGACTCAATCAAATTGGCGTCTAAAAGATGATAGAAAGAAAATAGAAATAAAAGCCTACACCATTGTGTAGGCTTTTACTCTTCAAAAATAATTTCTCGGTCATCTCCATGCTGAAGAATACGGATCTTTAACCAATCTTTTTGGTCACGATCTGCTACCTGTTCGGGCCATTCAATCATGATAAGGTTTCGGGGGTCAGAAAAAATCTCATCGAACTTCAGGATTGCAAGCTCTTGCCATGAGGTCAGCCGGTATGCATCGATATGGATCAGTTGCTTCCAAGGAAAACGAGAGTTGGTAATTTGATAAAACTTCGCAAGAACAAATGTCGGGCTTATCACTGTTTCAGAAATATCGAGATGGTGTGCCAGCGTCTTGGTCAAAGCAGTTTTGCCAGCCCCTAAATTTCCTGACAGCGCACATACCGTCGCACGATGGTGTTGCATAGAAGCTACAAGTTTTTCTAAAATCTCTCCAGCTATTCGATTGGTGTCATCGAGGGAATGTGACGTGTACGTTTGCATAGGGATAATTTTACCATAACAAAACCCCGCTTTCGCGAGGTTTTGTTATAGTTTTTTAGAACTTAGTTCTGTGATCCATCAAACGGAGCTGGGCGATACACTGTATAGTCTGGTGTATTGACTGCCTGTGGGGCAGCAGCATGTGCTTGTGGAAGGTTAGCCGGTGCCTGAGCTACAGGAGCTGGGGCATACATTGGCTGTACTGGGTGCATAGGCTGCATAGGCGCTGCAGGCATCATGTATTGTGGTTGGTGATACATAGGAGCCTGTGCGTATGCTGGCGCATATGCGTATCCATATGATGATCCTTCGGCACGCTTACCCTGTACATAGAAGTAACGAGCAGCGAGGAGAAGGAGAGCGAGGAGAAGAAGCGTAAGCAACCATCCCCATACACTCGTAAAGAATCCTGAGAGAAATGCTGATGCAGATCCGAATCCGATAGCAGCATCATATACTTGGTCGAAGTCGAATTCGATAGCGGTGTCCTGAATACCATTACCGACACCGTCACCACCGAGGTTTGCTTCTACGACGACTGCCTGTCCAATATTCGCACCTGGGCGTACACGAACAGTAATCATCATATCTCCCTTTTCTTCTGATTCAATATCACCAAGATCAATGATCACTGAATGTTCTGTTTTACCTGTATACGTACCACGAGTTGTTGAAAGAAATTCAAGTTCTTTTGCAAGTTTTACATCAAGGATTGCATCTTCGAAGTCTTGCTTACAGAGGTTTTCCCATTCAACTTCATATACCAATGTCTGTCCGCGGGTTACTCCTTCAACATTGTTGGTAAGGTTCAAAGCAATACATCCGAGACCAGAACCTGCTTCAAGAGTATTTGAGGTAATCGTTGTAGCAGTATTGGTGTTTACACGAGTAACGGTAGAGGTATTTGATGAAACCGTAGAGATCACACGTCCAGGAGTACGGAATGATTCAAAGTCTCCGTATACTGGGATGCCGTTACAGTATCCGACAGCTCGTACATAGTAGGTCACTCCTGGAGTCAATCCAGAAATTGATTCACGCATGATTCCACTATTGTTTCCACGTGTGACAATACCTGTCGAAACATTCATATTTGAAGTACTGGTTCCTATCAAGAATTGAGTAGAGAAAGCGCTACAACCATTTGCATTGTATCCAGCGTTCAAAACAGCTGAAGTACCAGTCACTGATGATTCAGGAAGGGTTACCACGATAGGATTTACTACTGAGTCAACACCATTGTTTCCTGGCTGGTCGATAGTCACAACTTGGTAGTCAGTATCAGTAACAAATTTTTCTACATCACCACATTCCAATGTATCGTCATTATTTTCATCTTCGTACTCAACACAGATACGGAAGTAGTATGTTTCATTCGTATCAAGTCCAGTAACCGTTTTGCGGTAATCTTCGTCACCATCAAGGTCGCTGTCAACTCTTACTTTACGGATGTCTTGCCCATCGTTGTCAACATCGCTATAGGTGTCGAAATCATTATCAACATCTTCAATGTCATTCTTGTTCTGTCCGTATACAAAGAATACAACACCGTTATCAAAGTCATTCATGTCTACTGAACCATTAAGTTTTGCAGAGTCTTCATCAACATCCTCGGCATCATCAGTATCAGCTTTTGGTTCATCATTATTATTGTGAGAACCAGAACTTACATCTACGGATACGTTATCACTTGCTGAAAGACCATAGTTGTTGGTACAAGTAATTTCAAAATTAGTATCTTCATTAAGTGAATAGGTGTCACTATTGCTTGATGTATAAATACCTGTTTTTCCATCGAAGTAACTCAAGTTTGGAGTTGCATCATAGATACAGTGATCAGCATTAGTAATTGTCCATGTCACTACTACATTGTCTCCTTCCTGAATAGTACTATCGTTCACAGTAATATCTACCGTTGGCGCAGTGCCCTGATTTCCTCCATTGCTTGTTACGGTAAGCTGGTGAGTATCCTGTACTGGCGTACCATCAAGTCCGATACAATTTGCAGTAAAGCTATAGGTACCAGCAGAAAGAACATATGAAGATGAGCCAGTAGTTCCAGAGTTGTTGTTCCATTGAGAAACAGTAGGAGAAGAAGTGAAAGTACAAGTCGAAACATCATTAGAATTCCAAGAAACATTTGCAGAAGTACCTGCAGGCACTGTAGATGTCCCAGAGACATTTACTGATGGGTTGTAGGTAGGAGCAGGCGTGTCATTACCGATCTTGAAAATAGCAGTAATGTATACGTAATCACCAATACCGATAGGCTGATTGATATTTTGTCCTGAGCTACCAAACATAGCAGTGCTGGTAGAGAATGTCCCACTATCTACAGCATTCCCATTATCATAATATACTTCATGATATCGAATATAACTCACAGTCTGGTCTATTCCAGAAATATCAAAACCAACTCCGTCATATTCTGTAGAACCTCCATTGTCAGAAAGAGTAACTCCAAAGTCTACTCCTGACTGTGCTGTAGAAGAATTAGGGTTAAAACCGGTCACCTTAAAGTTTGGACTGGTCATTACTTGGTTACCAATATTCTTCAGTTTGATACGTAGGTTGATAGTATCTCCGGCATTGGCAGTAATATCATTTTTATTCCAACACAATTCGTATTGGGAATTTGATACAACACCGTATCCACTCGTGTGGTTACCGATTTGGGCCAGAGCACATTCATTAGATGAGTTACCGGCATCTTGGTTATAACCCAAAGAGCCATTGGCAAACTGTCCCGCTGCAAATGCAGTCGAAACAGAAACCATAGCAATCGCAACGACAGCAAAGGCTGCAACAGCGATATATGAGATTGTTTTCATAACGTTTTTCATAATAATGTATAAAAATAATAATTTGGAATAATGATGTTAATTAAACGACTTATTTCTTAATTAACACAGTAATTATAGCACAATGGTATAAAAATGTCAAGCATTTAGCAAGACCCTCACCGGCCGAGTTGGCCAGCGTTATACGATGCTCTGATTCCTGTATCAACTAAACGTCTCCCTCACAACATAGTGGAGAGTGGTGTATATACGTCAATTATGCGCTTTTCTTTCGTAAAGATATGAGAGAATAGCGTAGTATCGCTTATTTATAACGAATACAACCACATTTTCTTACAGAACGCAAGTGTTTTTCTTTATTTGTTAAAAAATTTTCCTCGCATCCGCGAGAACATTCCCCTTTCGTTCGAGATTCGATCAGAAAAATGATCAAATGCCGAATAAAGAGTGGGATCA
Source organism: Candidatus Nomurabacteria bacterium (assembly GCA_020632195.1). Lineage (GTDB taxonomy): Bacteria > Patescibacteriota > Minisyncoccia > Phycocordibacterales > UBA1006 > JACKGA01. The sequence goes on from JACKGA010000001.1 coordinate 91,423, forward strand.
CCAACAGGGATCCCAACTTTAAAACTTTTTACATAACCCAGGGTATCTACTCTCATATGATATGATTTCGATACCCTATAAATAACCCTACTCCCCAAAGCTTCCGGAAACCCCGCCAGCGCTAGAGCCGGCGCCCTGGCTTCCGGAAACCCCACCATTTTCTCCTGAACCATATGATCCAGGTACTCCACCACCATTTGTTGGCGTGTAAATAGTAGGTTGAGGGTTCGAACCACCTTGCGGTACGTATACCGTGTTGGTGGTTTTTCCCCAATCTTTGGAGATTAGTCCTGAGACTACTCCTCCAACAATTGGGCCGACCCAAGATCCAGCGGCAGCCCATTTCTGGGCTTTGTTGGCGCCTTGTGGTTGTGTTTGTACATAAATCACTTGCGGCTGAGTCGACTGGGTTTCAGGTGTTTTTTTGGCCTGAAACAGATCTATCTTTGGAAGCGGTTTGATATCGCTTCCGCAGCCACAATCCGCTGGGGCTGGAGCTGGGGTTTCAGTAAATCTTTTTCCCAAATTGATACAGAAATTTGTACCAATCTTGAAAGAAACCTTGCTCCAGCTTTCATCTTGCGAAAGCCGGTATTCAAAAATTCTTATACCGGCATTTAGATAGCCGGCAGAAAAAATTATTCCGTCCTTAACCCCATGGTTAAGGATTTTTTCCCCAGCCTGTACGCTTCTGATGCGTACATTTTGAGAAATATTTGGCGACCCTACTGCAGCCACCAATCTACTCCATTCCGCCTGTCCAATTTCTTGGATCAGTGCAGTCTGGGTAGACTGCGGCATGCCACCTACCCATGCTTTAAAAGCGCGAATAGTGTCACCATTGTTTGCATTCAGCAAATCCCAGCCCCATGGGTTAAATTCCCCAGAAGCTTTAGAATTTAAGAAAAAAAACAATGTACATACGATTAAAAAATTTATTTTTTTCATGATTTTATGTTTTTGTGCCCATTTCTGAGCGATTTTTAGAATAAAAACATGACCCCTCGCGGATCATGTCCGGCGAATTGGGGTAAAAAACTACTTTTTTAACCTTGATTCTCCACTATTATAACATACTCTTTGACAAAAAGCAAGTCTTATTGTATAAATATCTCTAGAAAACCCAAAAATCAACCTGGTTTCTTGTCGTCTTGAGCTTTACCATCGCTCGTTCTGGTGTCTCATACACTGATAATACGAGCTTTGTCCTCCTGAACGTGTTTCAGAATTTAAGTATCCTCTCATCATCTACTCTTTGTCCTCCTGAACGTGTTTCAGGATCCATGGTACTACAGATATTCTCGTGTCTATTGGGAATTCAGCTCATGGTATGAAATATCTTTTCTATCTCTTTGTTGAACTCTCTTGGATCTCTGGATCCCGATTGTCATCGGGATGACAAGCATTTGTTTGTTTTTAATTGGGTGTTTATAATCCTTCTATTATATTTATGTTTGTCATCCTGACGCATGTCAGGATCCATACAACTCCAAAGATAATTTGATATACTAGGAATATTACCCATTATTGAAGACTGTGTAATATGAATCATAGAGAATACTATGTATACATTATGTGCAACAAAGCTCGTGGCACCTTGTATATAGGCGTTACAAACAATATAGAAGTGCGCGTGCAACAACATCAACAAGGAAAAGGCAGTGTCTTTACTGCAAAATACCAACTCTATAGACTTGTATATTATGAATCCTTTCAATACATTGATCAGGCAATTATGAGAGAGAAGCAGCTTAAAAATTGGAGAAGACAATGGAAGATTAATCTTATCGAAGAATATAATCCAATATGGCGAGATCTCAGCTATGAATGGTTTTATGGATCCTGAAATAAATTCAGGATGACAAATGAGAAGAATAATGTGTATTCCAAAATATACAGTAAGACTGGAGAAACAACCTCGATGCAAAGCAGTCGAGGTATATTATTGAGTTCTCTACTTGCTCACTTCTTGTTTTATTCCGAGGCAGAGACTCGAGGAATATCATCGAGAAGATTAAACATAAGCTAAAAGCATAAAGTAAAAAATAACCAACAAAAAACACCCAGCAACATGTGGGTGTATTTGGCAGGTAAGAAATGACCAAACTATTTTAGCGAAATCCACTCGAGCGGACACCACTGCCTATTCTGCTGATACCAGCGATCATAGGTGGGACGCGTATTGAATGCAAAACTCGCCTGTAAAAAAAATTTTGCCCCGTTTACCACAATGGTGGCCTTAGGGTTAGATCCTCCCATATAGTAGCCCTGATTACCATAGTAGTAATGATACGGGCTGTAATATCGGTAGCCATACTGTTGGTTGTAGTATGGATACACAATATACGGTGCAACAGGCACTACATTCGTATTACTATTGTTATTGTTGTTGTAATAGTAATAGTTATTTGTAGTTGTGCTTGGAGTCACTGCTTGATTCCCAGGATTATAATAAACATCATCATAATGTTTATTATCTCCATGTGAATCGTCAGAAGACTCTTCATCTTCTCGCCCCGGGCAATCCCAACAATCCTCTACAGAATAATCATCCACAGTGGGAGGATTAGTCGTAGGAATAGATATCGTAGATGCTACTGGAATTCCATTAGCATTATACGAAACCTGTGCTTGGGCAATTCCTGCGCACAGTAAAAATAATACAAAAAATATATATCTCATGTCTCATTGGTTTTTAGTTGTTAAAATAAAAAATATCATGAATATTAAACCATACTTTGATTAAAAAAGCAAGTTTTTAGAAAGGTCCGACCATCGATATCCCTAGAACTAGGTTTCGTATGGGGCGATTCTGGATCCCCGTTTTCACGGGGATGACAGGGGTTTGGGTTTACTATAAGAATCAAGTTTTTGCACAAACAAAAATACAGGCCCCAAAAGGTTCCTGTATTTTAGATGTAATTGTCAAAAATTTTACTGAATATGTACCTTTACTTTTGGCAACATATTTTGAAAAAATTTCCCGTCACCAATGGTTGTTGTAATCCCAACAGTAAAACCTACTGTTGGTTTATACACCTGGTTTTGGCTTATATTTATCTCTTCCGCTTGGGGTTCGATAAACATAATTGATGTTGTGTTCGTTGGCGTCATTGTGGGTTGGGTTGTTGCATTTATTGGTGCTCCGTCCCATTTTCCACCGCCAAAACTACCTGGAGTACCACCAGTTTCATCAGCAAAAGTTCCGCCATCCTCCGATCCTGGAACTCCTCCGCCTCCAGTATTGACCACAACAGGCGGTTGTGGGTCCCCTGTAGGAGTGGTTGTTGTAGTAGTAGATTTTGATTTGCCTTTTATTTGGGTCAAACCATAAATACCAGCGCCAAGGACTCCAGCCCCGCCAATTCCCGCAAAAGTATAGCCGATGATTTTTCCGGCTTTGCCTTTTGTCTTGTAATTGGTTGTCCCATTATTGCCACCTTGGTCAAAATCCCACGACTCTACCTTGATCTCAGGTTCATCGGTGGAATAATCTGCCGGTGGATTAACAATACTGGGCTTGTTATTACCATTACAGCAACAACAGTTGTTCGGCTGTTGATTATACTCATACCCATTCGGGTTTGAGGGCTGTTTTGGTGATTGTGGAATATCCTTTTTTAAAGGATTAAAACACCAATTGTCGCCCAGTTTTGCAATTGGGATCGCAACGGTGTTGTTATCCATCGCCCACCAAATACACTCTGTCCCAGCAATAAGCTGAGACGAGTATGTATAACCTTCTTCCCTGATACCGTGATTCAGGTATCCTGCCGGAGCAGGTCCTACACTGAATACACCACGGCCGGCTTTGATATCATCCCAGGCTGGGCCTAGGATTTTGCGATATCCAGCATCAACTTTAGCTGGGCACATTTTCGCCCAAGCTTTGAATTCGGTAATCGGGTCTTTCCCCGGGGTTTTTCCCCTTTTGTAAAATTCCTGTGCTGACACTGATGCGAAAGCCAAGAATGTAATCATTAGAAAAAATATATTTTTCATTTGAATCTCCTTTTTTGTTTAAAATTTAAAAAATTGTTTAGTTTTCGCGAATAGTTTCGCCTTGGATTGTGGTTTCTTTGAGATTTTTTTGTTTCTCTTTAGAATCCACTTCGTGCTGGGCGACCCAATTCAGAGTAATGGCCCCTAATTTGATAAAGGTAACTTTTTGGGTTTCTTTATCATAGTAGCCGTAGAATTTATACTCCTTGGTTGAGGAGTATGCACTGGGCTTCCAGGCAAGAATAATCTCTTCCCCTTCATCTTCAGCCCACAAAATCAACAGTAATCCATCTTGTTCACCATAGAAAACGCCAGAAGTCCCAGCGCATAGCGCAACTGAGGTTACCTCTTGTTTTTTCTCCTCTACATACACACCGTCAACGTATTTTTTTGCTCCGGGTGTAGTTTTGGTGATCTTAAAGCCAATATTGGCTGACGGAATGTACTCGATTTTATTCAAGTATCCGTCATGGAAAGTTTTGTCCGCCACTGTGAATGCACGGTAGCCCGGCATTTTGGCATACTTGTTGGGCGGGCATTTCTTTTGGTCGCCCGTCACTTGAGTACTTTTACAATTTGTTAAAGAAAACAAAATGAAAGACACGAATGAAAATAATACTAATTTTTTCATGATAATAATTTTTTTTAGTTTACAAATAAATAAAAAGCCCGACACCCCGGGCAACGGGATGTTGAGTTGTTTTTTATTTTTTAACTCATTTGCGCAGAGTATAACATAGCATGCTTGACTTGTAAAGTCTTTTTTGCTATAATTGTGGAGAAATAAAATTTAAAAAACAAAAAAATTATTATTATGAAAAAAGTATTTATTATATTAGGCGGATTATTTTTATTAACTTTTTCATCTTGTCAAAAAGATGAGGATACTCGCCCAACACAGTTGGACGAGGAGTATATTAATAAAAATGTTTTTTTCAGTATTAGTAAAAATACTGATGAAACAAATAATGATCCAAACGTACCACTACCCCAGTGGCTAGGTACCGCAGTGGTGTGGGATATGGCACAAGAACCAAAGACTCTTCGCCTGACTGGCGATCTTTGGTATCCAACCGAGACAGGAGAAGCTGTCTACGAGTTGGATGTAATCTTGTATCCAGAAGATTTTTCATCGTCTAAAAACCATTTGAAATGGACGAAGACGAATGATGATTTAAATCCCAAAGCCTATCTAGACGGCTCAAATCGTCTACAAGGAAGCTGGGAAGATTTCCAGGCTGTAATTAGCTGGAAAAATGGTAGCCAAAAAATTAAAAATTTAAAGCTAGAAGTTCTAAACTAGAATTTCAGCTTTAAACATACAAGAAAAACCCTCGCGCGTTCGCAGGGTTTTCTTTTTGTCTTATTTTTATCTGTATCCTCATGACACATACGTTACGCCTTTTTTAATCGTTCGATATTTTTGCGTATCATTTCCAGCTGCTGTGCAACGCCTTCGCTTGGCTTATCCTGCTGATGCTCACGCAGATCAGCAAGGTCGTTCATGAGAAGATCAATCTCAGCCTCGACGCGTTGCTCATTGGTCTGCTGGAGAAAAAGATCATGCAGGGGGTTTTTCTTGAGCAACTCAATGATGGTACTTTGCACTTGGGTAATTTTTTGGGCGATGCCTTGTTCGGGATTATTCCGCTGGTGGTCTTCGAGCATTTTGAGATAATCAACGAGAAGATCAAGCTCCTGCGCGGGGAGAGATTTTTCGGGGTCGGAACTCTTTGGCGGAGCAACTGCTGGAAGAGGGCTTGCTACTGTGGGGGCGTCTTCTTTGTGGGCAGAGAGGTCATCCTCAGTAGTCGCCGAGCTCTGGTGTGTCACGCCTTCTATGCCGAGCTCTTCGGCAACGTCTGCGGTAAGATCAACCACGCGCTCGACTTCTTCGTAGGATGTTTTCCCTTGTAAAATTTTGACTACACCATCTTCTGCCATCGTGAGGATGCCCTGATGCTGAGCTGCACGCTTGACCTGTCGATCCGAAGGATTTTTATCCAAGAGATCCTTGATTACATCATCGATCAAAATCGCTTCGAAAACACCCATACGACCTTTGTAGCCTGATTCTGATTTTTCATCAGGGATGGGTTCATAGACCCACATTTCGTCCATATCGTAGGAAAGACCAAAGCGCCCGGGAATATCCTTGTCGTTGCTTTGGGCTTTTTTCAAAACAGCACGCATGACTTTTTCTTGTTCGGGAGTTGCTTTTACTTTCTTTTTCGCATCGGTAAGGTTACGCACCAAACGCTGAGAAAGGGCAACACTCATCGATTGCCCGAGGACTGATGGATTGATTTTGAGACCGAGCAAACGTGGCACTGCTCCTGACGCGTCGTTGGTGTGAAGCGTAGAAAGGACCAAGTGTCCCGTTTGTGATGCCTGCATAGCAGCAAGGGCGGTTTCATTGTCGCGGATCTCTCCGACAAGAATAATATCAGGGTCCTGACGCATCGCGGCACGCAACCCCGCCTCAAAATCATAGTGCTGCGCATGATCTACCTGGGTCTGATGAATACCTTCGAGGTGATATTCGATTGGGTCTTCAATCGTAAGGATCTTGATCTCGGGGTTATAGACGTACTTGAGCAATGAATAGAGCGTGGTCGTTTTCCCCGAACCTGTCGGCCCCGTATTGAGGATAAGTCCGTGAGGCTTTTCTACTTCGCGCTTAAGAATATCCAAAAGATACGGCTCGATACCGAGTTGCTCAAGCCCTACATTGATACCCGCTGGGTCGAGAATACGCATCACGACACCCTCGCCGTATGGGCCTGGCACGGTCGAAACACGAATCTCAATTTCGACATTATTAAAATCGATCGTAAAACGTCCATCTTGGGCGCTTTTGGTTAGGTTGAGTTTCATTCCTGACAAAATCTTGATACGCGACATGATCTGCTTGTATGTGCGATGATCAAAATGCAAAATATCTTGAAGCATACCGTCCTGACGATACCGCAAACGCACTTCCTCATCCTGAGGTTCGATATGTACATCGGAAGATTTGGTCGCAATCGCCGCTCCCATGATAATCTCCATCAATCGTGATGTTCGTTTGTTTTCCTCTTCATCGGCAACCGTGTCAAAAAGTTTTTTGATATCATCATTGGTCTTTACCTGATCGACAATGGCTTGCAACGCGTCTTGAGAAATATCAATAAAGCTCCCATGTGAGCTGTGGGTCATGCGCAGATCATCATATCGCGACCATGCTTTTTCGAGGCTATTTTGTGAAACGAGATAGAGGGTAACTTTATAGCCTGCCTTCGTTAATTCTTGAACCAGTCCATCAAGTTCATCAGATGACTCATGCAGCGTGGCAAGGGAAAGATCTTGTCCCACCAAGTGAAATCCTGCAACCGACAGCGCTTTGGCACGATCTTCATCGACCAGCGCCAATGCATCGGTGGATAGCGACATACCATCGAGATTTACATAAGGCATGCTGATTTTTTGTGCACGCAATTGTACCGTTTCTTCTTCCTCTTTGATACGCAAAGATTTGAGGTCTTTTTGTAGTTGTGTGTCGTCGAATTGAAGCATGAAAAAGATTGGCAACCAGAAAAAAATTGGCTCGTATCCTCTAGTAGTATACCCGCAGAAATACAAAATAACCAGACACTTCTATAGAGAAAAGAGTAACTATCGAGACAACAAAAAAACCCTTACGGGTATTTTGATATATCTTCTGCTTGACCGCATAAATCTCCTAGTAGTCCTTTTTGCCAGCTGGCAAAAAGTCGAGTACAACGATAAGTAATGCCCCAGTAACTCCTTCCGAAGACGGTAACCAGGAAACCCTTTCGCAACACCTATGCTCCGCATAACGGAGCGACACCTAAGAGATTTATATGGTCAAGTTGTAAAAGATATTATGTAGCGAAGTCGAAAACTTCGACAACGAGGAATACTATAGCGCGTTTACACATTGACAGCAAGTCCTTAATTGTGAATAAACTGTGTATAGCTCTCTTCCACTGATTGACGAGAAATGATCTGCAATCAACTACATCGTATTCGTATCCCCATACCTTTAACTACCCCAAAAGAGATACCAGGGTATTATAGCATATAGAAATATTATGTCAACTATTTTTATGACGCTTATGGGGAAAAGCTTACATTTTTGGCGGCTCATCAATAAGTCGATACATAATATTGTGAATAATACGCGACAGAGGAAGTGCTTGTTGGTGGGCTTGTTCAGACAGTTGATCGAATAATTGTTTGGGCATGGTCAAATCAACGCGCTGATGCAGTCCCAGGGCAAAGATACGCACCCACCCTTGTATATGCAAGCAAAAGTCAGTACGGTCATGATAATAGCGCACTTGCACCCATGGGTATGCAGCCAGCTCTAGTACGGCCCCATACTTCCGGTATCGATCTTGTATCAAAAGCAAAAGCGGACGCTCTCGTGCAATAATTTTTTGTAGAAGCAAGCCAAAATAGACGCTTTCTTGAGCATAGTCAAAGATATAAAGATGATTATCCTCTTTTATAGGCTGTGGGGTTATGGTGGATTTCTCTCGCTGGTACGAAGACATATTTTCAAGTCGCCAGAGAGTAAACTGCTGGCGAAGTGCCCACTCGATACTCTTGCGCACCCATCTAAAGATGGAGTTGGGGCTCCGTCGAGTAGTAAGAAAAAAGAGATGTGTTTGAGGGGGTTTATTCATATATAGCGTAGGTAGTTCTACTTATCGCGAGAACTAAGATATTGGTTAATATATTTTTTAAGTATGTTGTTGATTGATACTCGCTCGTGTGTAGCTGCGCGTTGTATGTTTCGGTAAAGGAGGGTATCCAGATATACCGTGGTGCGATGCAGCGACGTGCGAATCGAGTCAATAAAATCTCGAATACCTGCGCAGGCTTCATCGGGGTGTAGATAATCTATAGAAGTAAGGTTGTGTGCTTGCCTCAGCAACAAAAAAATTTCACGCACAGGGCGTGAAAAAGAGAGGTCAGATAAAAGCAGGGTTGGTTTTTTATTGAGCAGGGCATATACGATCTGTTGCCCGAGTCCTGTTGATGGATACGAGAGGTCAAAAATAACCCCATCAGCAGTATCAATAGCGCGAAGTACATCTTGGGAGAGACTCGCTTGTGTAGGATGGGTCCCCTGATCAATTTGTGACAAGGCTGTTTCTACCCAGTCACGAGAAAGCGTGGCTCCTTGGTCCCGAATACAACCTACAAAGGTAAGGTAGGTTTGTTTTTGAGCTGTGAGATGAGAAAAAGGGCACGCAAAATAAATACGCATACGAATGACGTCAGGCTCTTTTGAAAAAAACAAAAGAAAGAATGACAAAAAGTGAATAATTCAAAAAATATAAAATTGGAAGAACAGTCTTCAGGTGATCTTCATAAGTATATGTGTGAGATCTTTTCAAAAACTATACCACCTGTAAATATGTGTTACAATACATGTGCGATTAGATATATACAGGTTATTCACAGCCTTTTACCTTTTTCCATGACTAAAACACACCAAACACTTGACCAAGAACTACGCCCTACCGCATGGGAGGATTATATTGGGCAAGAGCTCATCAAAAAAAACCTACATATTCTTATCACGGCGGCCGGACAACGCAACCAACCGCCCGAGCACATGCTTTTTTATGGCCCGCCAGGACTGGGCAAGACAACACTTGCTCACCTTATCGCACACGAAACAGGCACGGCAATGAAAATTACCTCTGGCCCTGCTATTGAAAAAGTAGGAGATTTGGCAAGTATTCTGACAAACCTCAACACAGGAGATATTCTTTTTATCGACGAAATTCATCGATTGAATAAAATGGTAGAAGAGGTACTGTATCCTGCTATGGAATCGGGAGTATTGGATATTATTATCGGCAAAGGGCCATCTGCTAGGACCGTCCAGCTCGACTTACCGCCCTTTACCCTTATTGCCGCAACCACGCGCATTGCGCTTCTGTCGGCGCCACTACGTAGTCGCTTTTCTGGTGGAGTACATCGTCTAGAAATGTATTCTGATGAAGAAATCCAAAAAATCGCCCAGCGCTCTGCCGACATTCTTGGCATGACACCAGATGCCGATGCGCTGATCGAGATTGCCAAACGAGCACGCTCGACGCCACGTACTGCCAACTATTTCCTCAAACGTATTCGTGACTATGCGCAAGTACACGACACGCCAGTAACGCATCAGGTCGTCATTGATGCGCTAGAGCTCCTCGGTATTGATGAACAAGGACTCACTACGATCGACCGCATGTATCTCGAGGTGTTGCGCGACAAATTTGGCGGCGGACCTACCGGGCTCAAAACACTTGCCGCAGCGATCAACGAGGATGAGAATACGCTCGAAGATGTCATTGAGCCGTATCTCCTGCGATTGGGCTTAATCGAAAAAACATCGCGCGGAAGGATGATAGTAGAAAAATAACCAAAGCAAAAACCGAAATCAAACATGATTCCGGTTTTTTAGCATCTCTTTCCCGTCAAATAATGTGGCGTAATGAGAGCTTTACGATATTTAATCGAAAAGACTATGTGATAGTGAGTATTATACGTTGAGTGGTTTGCTGACTTGTTGACCATGGCTCAAGTATATATGAAAACCTTAGGTTTTCATTCTTTCCGAAGAAGAAACCCCTTGGCAAGCCAAGGGGAATTTTAGGATTTAAATTATTGATGCCTGGTTTTAAACCCAAGAGTTTTTCTATCTTTCCCAAAAGTCATACCTTGGGTTTCCTGGAAAAAAGTATTTTGAATTTCTTGGATATCTTCCTGTGAAAAATTACCATCTTTCAAAAAATTTCCTATATTCCTCTTTAGAAATTCTCCCTTGAGTAATCCATTATTAAAAGCATCTAAAATTGCCCATTTGGCAAGCTTGTAGGCAAGTTGGTTTTCTTCATCGTTAAGATCGGAAAAGTCTTTAAACGTTCCATTTTCATAAAACATAATTTATAATTTTAGTTCATGGAAAATATATGATATATGTCAATATCTTGCAACATTTCTCAGCTTATCCTATTCTAACTTTATATTTATCATTCAGTATTATACCTATGGGATCATCACACAAAAAACAAGGGAAAATTGCCGACAATAATGCTAAAAAGGCAAAATTATTTGGAAAAATTGTAAAACTTATCCAAGTCGAAGCAAAGCGTTGTAGTGGCGACGAAACTGACCCTGCTTTGCGTACTGTTGTTGAGAAAGCCCGCAAGGCAAATGTACCCAAAGAAACGATCGAGCGCGCGATCAAAAAAGCTTCTGAAGTAGGAGATCTTTCATCTATGCTCTATGAAGGCTATGGCCCTGCCGGCGTGGGGCTTATCATTACCGCGCTGACCGAAAATACCAATCGTACGAGCCCAGAGATTAAACATTTATTAAGTAAAAATGGCGCCTCACTCGGTGCGCCCGGATCTGTAGCATGGAACTTTACCAAAAACCCAGAAACAGGCGACTGGGAGCCCAACACGACAGTAGACCTTTCATCTGAAGATCAAGACGCACTTTCCGAACTCATCGAACTTTTGGAAGACCATGATGATGTACAAGATGTGTATACAAGTGCGAAGTAAAAGTTCCCAATATCTCGACCTTTGGGTCGTGGTAAGAATTCGCCCTATGAATTCCAAAGAATACCCCTACGGCTCTGCCTCGGGGATTCTTTATTTGAGATACAGGTTTTGTTTTCATTACTGATTGCACGACCATCTTAAGTACTCTTCCCCTATTACCCCCTTGCCTTTATACTACTGACATGACCATTATCATCTCAATCGACCCAGGATACGACCGCTGTGGTATCGCCATTATCAAAAAAGAAATAAAAGAGGAGTTGCTTTTTTCCGAGTGTTTCATTACCGATCGAGAGCAAGAACTTACCGATCGCGTATATGCTGTCGGGCAGGAAATTGAACGTATTATAAAAAAATTCAAACCCACTGTCATGGCTATCGAGAACGTCTATTTTCAAAACAATCAAAAAACCATTATCGGGGTTTCGGAAGTAAAAGGGGTGTGCAAATATCTTGCCAAAAACGTGGGGCTGGAGGTTTATGAATACACTCCGCTACAAATCAAAACTGCCATAACCGGCAATGGTAAAGCAACCAAAAAACAGGTAGCGTGGATGGTCCCTAAACTCATCGCCTATGACCCTGCACAACGAGCCAAGGAGCTTGGCGGAGCATCATCAGGGATTGATGACGAGATTGATGCTATTGCAGTGGGGCTTACCTATTTTGCCTATCAAAAAAAATAATCCACATTTCAGGCTTGTCAGATTTTTTGGTATTTGCTATTAATACCAGTATATCAATTTAGTATTTTGAAGCTCATATCTATGTTTCACGACGAAGAAGAAGTAATGCTTGATCTCTACGACGAAGAAGACGAGGAAGACGGACCTCTTATGGACGAGTTCGGAAATCTTCTCGACCCTGATGAAGTATCTGAGGATGAAGAAGATACTGAAGAGGAAGAAGAGATACCTTTGATCGACGCCGATGAATTGTCAGAAGAAGACACCGAAGCCTAAGTAAAAACCTGCCAATATGGCAGGTTTTTACTCTCTTTCTTTAAGAAATTAGTTATGAGGTTTTTCTTCTTGAGCTTCTTTAACAACTTTAATCTTCAAAAATCGCTTCTTGCCAATCTTCAACGAGCAGTCCTCACGAGCGAGACTTTCGGGGTCAATGAGTTTCTTTTCTTCGAGTTTGCCGTAGATTTTGATGGCGCCACTTTCTACTAAGCGTCGGAATTCTGTTCGTGATTTTACTAATCCTTCTTTCATGAGAATATCTACCAAAGGCATCTTGATTTTCACTTGGATAGTCTTGGTGTTGTCTGGAATACCACCTTTTTCAAAGGCTTCTTGCCAGCCTTTTTCAGCCTCTGTCGCTGCACCAGCGCTGTGATACATGGTGACAATTTCTCGTGCGAGGCGCATTTTGATATCTTTTGGGTTGGTTCCTTGATCGAGCTGATATTGAAGTTCGGTAATCTCAGACAAAGGAACACGAGTCATTAAAACAAAATATTTGATAATAAATTCATCTTTCATCGACATAATTTTCCCAAACATATTTTCTGGGGAATCCATCAAATTGACTGTATTGCCCCAACTCGAGCTCATCTTGCGCCCGTCGAGCCCCTCTACCAACGGTCCCATAACAATCGATTGTGGTCGTTGTCCGAAATATTCCTGCATGGTGCGTCCTGCAAGCAAATTAAAACGCTGGTCCGTCCCGCCAAGCTCAACGTCTGCCTTTATCGCCACCGAATCGTATCCTTGCATAATCGGATACAAAACTTCGCGCAACGATACACGCCTGCCTTCTTCCAAACGACGACGGATATTATCCCGCTGGATGAACTGATTGACCGAGAAAATATCAGCGTGTTCGCCAATCTGGTTGTAGTCGAGATCTTTCAGCCACTCGCTGTTGAATCTGAATTCGGTTTTTTCCATGTCGAGAAGTTTACCGATTTGCTCCTTGTACGTTTCGAGGTTTTTTTTGATGGTTTCATGTGTCAACATGGGGCGTTCTGCATCCTTGTCAGAGGTATCACCGATCACCGCAGTAAAATCACCTACGATCAGGACAATGGTATGTCCAAGTTCTTGAAAATCACGCAATTTGAGGAGCTGTACGGCACGACCAAGGTGGAGATTGGGGCTCGTGGGGTCTGTCCCAAATTTTACCCGTAGTGGCACTCCTGAAGTGAGTGCTTTCTCGAGCTCTTCGCGACCAATCACTTCATCAACCCCGCGATTGAGGAGTTCTTGGATTTTTTTCGGGTCTGTATTTATTTCCATATGTTAGGAGTGTAGCAGAAGGCGAGGAGGAGGTAAATGAAAACCCCAAACAAAAGTTCGGGGTATTTTTCAGATACATTCATCAAAAATATTCAATCGTATCTACAACCTCTGGCAGATCTTTCGGCTCCGCGTTAAAAATTTGGTATCTAATGATATCTTCGATTTTTAATGTGGCCCTCCACAACCCACCTGATTCAAGAACATATTTTTTAAGAGGCGGAATAACCTCTCTAATTTGCTTCCGGCTTCCTTGAATAGTCAAAACCCTGTATACACCATCATGTTTGGGTGATAATGTTCCATACATACCCATTTCATATAGCATATCTATAGCGCGCGAATCTGAGATTTCATCATGAAAGGTCAGATGTAGTTCTGATTCACGAAATCCTTCCTCTAGAGTTAATTTTCTTCGTTTTACCAAAAATGGTTTTGGTAAGGACAAAAATGGCTTAAAGTTTAAAAGCTCATCCATGGGAATATATTCACCCTCAAGATATCCTTTAAAGCCAGTTGTTCCTGCTTTCTTGCAAACAGATTCCCACAATTCTGCAAATATTTTCTTTTCGCTAGTCTTTATTGTCGCATGCTCAAATGGCTCAAAATGGACTCTATTTGGGTCATGCTCATGAAGAAAATTAGCCTCAAAACCGCCTAAGTCTTTCCAGTGTTTAATAAAATCTTGTGGCGTAGCGGTGTGTGAGTCTGAATGAATGTGAAAAGTGTGGGGCGATACTTTTTCCTTTTCTTCTATCCATTGATTTGCCAGCCAAACTTGGTTGGGGGTTAATTTTTTAACTTCTTCTTGTGTTATTTTTTCAAAATTTTTCATTTCGTTTACTTTTTTTATTTAACAAATATTTATCTACACTATCTAGCATGTATATTTGTTTGTCATATTTGTCGACAAATAATTATTTTCTTTCTTTTTTTATTGATATATAATATATTTATGTTGTCTAAAGAATCGACAAATATGGAAGAATTACAAAAACTCTTACAAACTATTGGCCTCTCTGAGTATGAGACACTCGTCTACACCACTGGTCTCCAACTAGGGCCAACCAGTGTCTTGAAGCTTGCGCAGGTTTCTGGAGTAAAGCGAACCACTATTTATTCTATAATCGAGTCTTTGAAGCAACGCGGACTAATGCGTATTGATGTGCGTGGTTTTAAAAAAGAATATGCCGTGGAAAGTCCTGAAAAAATTAGTAGCCTCATTGATTCGTTTAAAAACTCTTTTGAAAAACAACTGCCTCAATTAATGGGTGTGTATAATCTCGGTGGAAAACAAAGCACTATTAAATATTATGATACGCCCGAATCAATCAAAAATGTATATCTCGACCTTATTCGTGACATCAGGCTGGGGGATGATTATTTAATTATTTCTAGCCTCGAGAAGTTTCTCGATCAAGATAAAAAGTTCTATCAAGATTTTATAGAGAAGCGGGCTCAACTACCTATCCATATTCGTGTACTTCATCAGGATTCTCCAACCGCTCGTGAACATAAAAAATTCGAGAGAAATTACAACGAGAGCGTGCGTATTCTTCCCCTCGAAACACAACTCGAGACTAATATTGTAATCACCCCGCAGCGCCTTGTTATCCAGGAGCTGAAAGATCCTATGATTGCAATTGTTATAGAGAATGATTCTATAATTAAAAGCCACAAGCAATTATTTGAAATACTTTGGAAAAGCATAGAAAAATAACACCAATACTGTATACTTTACCTATATGAATTTTTGGCGACGAATACTCCGCGGTATTGATCTGTGGATCGAAAAACAACTTGATAAAAATGACACGGTGAACCCCCGCACGCGCGACTGGCATCCGCCACACACCATTATCCATGATGTACGCGTCCGAGAAACAAGAAAAAAGAAACAAGAAAGGGATGAGGAACCCGTGTTTGATGACGAGATGGTGGATGAAAGTCCTCAAAGCGCCCACCCGAACCCCAACATGCATCGAGATATTGATGGGGATGGCATCATAGATGGTGTCCGCGATACGCTCGAATCAGGCATTGCATCTCTTGGGCAACACTGGTCAAAGGTAAAAAATTATACATCAAGTATGGTAAAGAAAAAAACAAAACTATCACGCAAAAAACTCCTCTTGTGGCTTTTTGGGGGAGTGGTTATTTTCTTCTTGCTCATGGTAGGAATCTTGTTATTGTATGTTGCCTTTTTGAAGATTCCAACCTTCGATGAATTCATCGATAGAGAAATCGCCAGCTCCACAAAAATCTATGATCAAACGGGCGAAATATTACTTTTTGATGTTCACGAAGGGGTAAGTCGAACCGTTGTCCCCCTGGAAGAAATTTCACCTGATATTATCAATGCCCTTATTGCTATTGAGGATGACCAGTTTTATCAACACCATGGGATTGATGTGAAAGCAACCTTCCGCGCTATTCTCTATACAGGACTTTCAAAAATTGGGCTGCGAAAGGGTGGCACCCAGGGGGGCTCGACACTCACCCAACAAGTTTTGAAAAATACCCTTTTGACCTCGGAGCGTACCTTCAAACGAAAAATGAAGGAGTGGTTTTTGGCGGTACGCCTTGAGCGCATGCTCACCAAAGATGAAATTCTTGAAAATTATCTCAATGAGTCACCCTACGGGGGAAGTATGTATGGCGTCGAAACTGCTGCCCAGGCCTTTTTTGGCAAACACGCATCTGAAGTCACCATTGCCGAGGCGGCCTATCTTGCGGCTATTCCAAATGCCCCTACATACTATTCGCCATATGGAAACCATGAAGATCGCCTTGAGAATCGTAAAAATACGGTTCTACGTCGTATGCGCCAATTTGACTTTATTACCGAAGCCCAATACCAAGAAGCCCTTGCTGAAAAAGTTGAGTTTCGCCCACGTGAAGAGGGCTTTGCAAAAGCAATTCATTTTGTTGAATATGTGCGCCAAGAACTGGTCAAACAATATGGCGAAGATATGGTCGACAATGGGGGGTTGCGTGTGATTACCACGCTCAACTATGATCTACAGAAAAAAGCTGAGGAGGTTGTCGCGAAGCACGCACTTCTCAATGAAGAACAATATAGTGGTTCAAATATGGCCCTCGTGTCTATAGACCCAGCAACGGGCGGTATTCTGGCAATGGTTGGATCTCGTGGATACTCTGATCCTGATATTGATGGTAAGTTCAATGTGGCGACAGCATATCGCCAGCCAGGTTCTTCTTTTAAGCCATTTATCTATGCGACCGCTTTAGCAATGGGATATACCGATAAAACAATTCTCTTTGATGTGCAAACACAATTCACGAGCCACTGTACTGCGAACCAACCAAGCAACGGCGATTGTTATCGTCCAAATAATCACGATCAGAAATTCCTCGGCCCCATGACCATGAGGAACGCGCTTGCACAATCGCGCAACATTCCTGCGGTCAAAATGCTGTACTTGGTCGGTATTCAAAATGCTCTAAATACGGCAAAAGTAATGGGTATTACTGGGCTCAAGAATGCTAGTTATTATGGACTCACGCTGGTGC
Source organism: Candidatus Nomurabacteria bacterium (assembly GCA_020632195.1). Classification (GTDB taxonomy): domain Bacteria; phylum Patescibacteriota; class Minisyncoccia; order Phycocordibacterales; family UBA1006; genus JACKGA01. Next base: position 108,782 of record JACKGA010000001.1, read on the forward strand.
TGGGCGGTGGTGAGGTGCGCCTTGTGGATATGACAAGCGCCTATGGTGTCTTTGCTAATGATGGAGTACGTGTGCCCCATACGCCTATTTTAGAAGTGTATAATCAGGAAGGGGAGCAAATCTATCAGTATAGGCCCGCAGGAGAGCGCGTTATTGATGAGCAGGCGGCACGAACCATTTCAGACATTCTCGCAGATGACGATGCTCGTGCGCCCCTTTTTGGCTATTCTTCAGCGCTCAACTTTGGCGGGCAGTATGATGTCGCCGGAAAAACGGGTACTACGAACGACAAACGTGATGGGTGGCTTATCGGTTATAGCCCAAGCATTGCTACAGGTATATGGACAGGAAATAATGATAATACCCCCATGACCAAGGGGTCGACCGTAGCAGCTCCTGCATGGGATGAGTATATGACCTATGCACTCACCCGGGTGCCAAACCGTCGTTTTATCCCACCGACGCCAGTTGATGAATCTGGACTCAAACCAATCCTACGTGGTGTGTGGCAGGGAAATGAAACACTCGTGGTGGATACCGTATCAGGCAAGCTTGCAACCGAACTGACCCCACCAGAAACACGAGCTGAAATAATTATGCCCGACGCCCACAATATTCTTCACTGGGTTAATCCATCTAACCCCCGCGGACCAGCGCCCAACCCACCCTCAGATAGACAGTACAACAACTGGGAAGCCGGTGTACAATCGTGGCTGGTGACCCACCCTATTGATCTGGGAGGGCTTGGGGTAGACCAGCTCGTCGTGCTTCTTGGCGCCCTCAACACACAAGAAGAGGGCTCTGGGCTTCCTTATGATGATGTACACACCCCCGAAAACCAACCCATCATTACCAGTATTAGCATCACCCCAAGCAACCCTGATCGCTTCGATGAAATTACGATTATCCCCTCATTTACCTCCACATACCCCATGGCTTCGTTTGAATATTATCTAGACGATCTCTATATCGGCACAAGCGAGTCTGCACCATTCTCATTTATGCCCGAGCAAACCGAGGCGTATTCTTCAGGCCGCCAAAACTACACCATAAAAGTCGTCGCAAAAGACACAGTATATAGCAGCACAGAGGCATCACAAACCCTTACTATCGAATCGTAGTGATCCGAAAGCCAAAGGGGTTGTTGTTGATATGTTGAGTAATCTCTGATGAGGATTGGAGAATGTGGTGTTTGATAGTGGGGTGGGTGGTAAGAAAAATAGTTGCACCATCAACACGAAGGTTTTTTGTTTGTATATCGTGTCCTATAAAAATTTTTACCGCCTCTACACATCGTTCTTTGACGATTTTTTCCTGAGAAACAAGCCCGGTAAATTTTTTGAAATAATCTGAAAGGTTAAATGACATGGTGTTTGTGCGATCTAAAAAAGCTTCTTCTGTTAGCGGTTCAGGGGCATGACAAGGTATTGAAAATCGTACTCGCCGACAGGTGCGACAATAAATGGCTTATTGGTAGCCACAAACTTTAAAACCACACTTTCGGTAGTAATAGCGCCCAATCCGTCTTGGAGATATCGAGCATTGCACCGCATATCAAGTGATTCCCCCTCAACCATGCAAGGAAGCTCTGCGGTGTGATTTCCTCGTTCTGGGTGATGCGACGAAAGTGTGGTGATGTTTTTTTCACCATCAACCACAATATCTATTTGATAAAACTTGTCGGCAAAAACATTAAGTGTTTTAAGAGTGGTGAGGATATCTGATTTGAGAAAAGTAGCCTCGGCAACAAACTCTTTTGGAAGAATATTTTGATAGGCTGGGTAGTTCCCATCAACGAGCCGCGTAACACAGTAGTAGTTCTGTGTCGTAAACGTCATCTGTGAATCAGAAAAATGAATATCTACCACCTCGTCTGTATCACTAAAAACACGCATCAATACTTGTGCGTTTTTGACTGGCACCATCACGCCTTCGAGGGCTGCTGATGAGATGGTGGGTATTTTTTTCTCTGCCAAACGAAAACTATCTGTCGAGACACATACCAAGCTCCCAGCATCATCAAGATAGATATAAACGGATGAGATTTGCGGCTTAATATCAGAAGCCGATGCTGCATACACGACTGACTGTAAGCCGTGTATCAAATCAACTGATCGTACTGATATTTTTTCTGAAGAATCAATATGTGGGAGTGATGGAAAATCTTCGGCATTGAGAAGCTTAATCGTTGTTTGTGAGTGTGGAGTAGTGATGTGCAGGGTTGTTTCAACGACCTCACACGTAATGGTTTCATCTCCAGCCACCGAACCCACCACCCCCAACAAGAGCGTAGCGTCACATACACAAGACCCAACACTATCAACCTGCCCTGGAAACTTCGCCTCGATTCCAATATGGAGGTTTGTGGCCCGTACCACACCACCTTCTTCTGTAACGCCGATAAAGACCCCTTGAAGAACCTCAAGGCTTGATTGCCGTGTCGTCATAAGTTGGGCTCGTGAAAGGGCTTGTTGGATTTTTTTTGCTTGAGTTGAAAATTTCATACACAGGGTTGGGTTAGTTGTTAATGATTATCTTTATATAACTTTATTATTATTATTAGGGGTGTGGATTGTGGATAGGGGTCATTTTGATTATATATAATAAACGTTTTTAGAAGATTGGTGCATGTGGGTAATGTGGGGTTGGTTTTTTATAACTTCTCATCGAGAGGAGAAATGTGTGAATAGGTGGGGTTTTTCCACTGCGATTCACCGAAACATCCTCTGGTTATTCAACAACGATTCCCATTGTATACACAAACCTTTCCACAGCGCCGTGCATTTTTTAGTAGGTTTGTAACATACTTCTGATTTCTTCGATCTCCTGACCTAGTGCGGGGCTTTCTTTGAGCTCGTCTGCTACCTTGTTACATGAGTGGATAACGGTGGTATGATCTCTTCCGCCAAGCTCTCTACCAATATGGGGAAAAGAAATACTATAATCTTCTCGTAAAAGATACATGACGATTTGCCGTGCTCGCACCACCTCCTTGCGTCGCGTTTTGTCATAAATCAGACTATGGTCAATATTGTAAAAACGAGAGACGACATGCACAATATCCTCTGCTGAAATCTGCTTCTTGCTCCTGACACTATTTTTGATAATTTCTTTTGCCTTCTCGAGCCCGAGGTTTTCATACTGGCTCGAAAGCACGAGGGTATTGAGCACCCCCTCGAGCTCGCGAATACTTCCGTCAACATTTTGTGCTACATAGTCAATTACTGGGTCGGGAAGCGAAGATCCTTGCTCTTTCAGTTTGGCCTGAATCATCGCCATGCGTGATTCGTAGTCTGGTTTGGTAATATCAATAATCATCCCGGCAGAAAAGCGCGACTTCAGCCGGTCCTCAAGCCCGATGATGTAGTTTGGGTGTTTGTCTGATGAAAAAATAATTTGTTTATTATTATCATGGAGAATATTGAAAATGTGAAAGAGTTCTTCCTGGGATTTATCACGATTCGACAGAAACTGAATATCATCCATAATCAAACAATCATAACTACGATACTGCTCTTTCATTTTTGCAATCGCATCTTGCCCTTTTTTAATAGCCGCAACAAAAGTCTCCACATATTGCTGGGAGCTGGTATAAAAAACACGAATCCCCGCATACCGTTGTAGAAGCGCATTGCCAATGGCCTGGATAAGGTGTGTTTTTCCCAGTCCAGTATCTCCATAGATGAAAAGTGGGTTATAGACCCCTGGTTTTTTGAGAATAGCCTGAGATGCAGAATAAGCTAATTCATTAAAAGATCCGATAATGAAATCATCAAAGGTATATTTGGGGTTTAGTTGCGTTTTTTTATCGACATACAGGTCACCCAACGGGAGCTCTTGGGGCTGTCCACCTGCGGGAACCATTTCCTTTTTGTGTGTAGGGTTTACTTTTGCGTGGCTGGCGGGCGCTGTGGGCTTCGATTTTGAAATAACATATTCAACCGTACGCACATCGGGAAGGGTGGTGCGCAAGGCTTTGATAATAGTTTTTTGATAGTGATCAGACAACCACTCGCGGATAAAATCACTCGGAACTCCAATAGTGACGGTTCCGCGATCGACTTTTTCAATACAGGTATCTTTGAACCACGTATTGAAGTTGGCTCGCGACACCTCGGATTCGATACCTACTAATACATTTTGCCATACATGATAATATTCTGACATACACATACGGGGCAGACCCCAACTAGCAATTAATGACACACACCCATAACAGTAGGCGCATTATAGTATGAAAGACGGCCTGTGGAAAACTCCATTTTTCGTGGAAATACTGGGGAAGAAATGTGGAGAAGTATGAAATCGTGCCAATATATTGACACATGAAGTATAAAATTATATTGTGATTGTAGATAATTTTGTCAAAATCAAAAAACAATATACTGATGAAAAAAACAAACATCGGAAATGTTCCTAAGGACAAGGTTCTTGGGACATTCAAAGACTTTTGCGAAAAACTTGAATCAGGTGCAATATCCTGGGAAAGTTGGCAGGTATTCAGAAATCTCTTAAAAAACCAACATGCGTTGCTCGGTGAGAGTAAAAATCCATTTACCATCCCAACTAATTTGGAAGTATGGCAAACCATTTACCAGGAACATTTTGGTATTGAAATTGATATTTCTGATATCGAAGACAAACCAAACAGATGGCCAATATATGTACACAAAGGCACGAAAACGCAACACGTGTACGAATTATTGGAAACATTGTTTCCTTGTTGGAAAAATACTAGGTATAAGTATAGGGACTTGGATGATGTTGTAACACACAATGATCGTGAGACGACAGAATCCTATGTTATATGGGTTGCTCAAAATGTAGAAGCTGATGAGCAATTTGCCAACAAATCCGCGGATACACTAAGGGATGAAAACCATAAAGGAATGACATTGTTGGAGCGTTTATTGTTAGAATTATTCTACTACACGCTTACCGGGAAACACTTAGACATAGGGGATTTCACTCTATGTACTGGTTCTCGCAATATCGGTGGTAGTGTGCCGTGCGTGGGTTGGGGTTGGGGTGGCGAGATGAAAGTGAATTCGTTCAGCCCCTCTGATGCGGATGCGTGCATGCGTTCTCGTAAAGTAGTTTCAGTACAAAAACTTACTACTTGAAACTTTTTTCTTATAAACTTAAACAATTTTTTAATACCCGTACCTTGGTACGGGTATTTTCTTTACATTTTTGGCTCGTTATGTATAATCCCCCCTGTTATGTCACAGACTTATAATCCAAGTAAAGTAAAGCGCGCCCGTACTCACGGCTTTTTGGCGCGTACTGCGACTCCTGGTGGGCGCAATGTATTGCTTCGTCGACGTCGCAAAGGACGCAAGAAGCTTTCAGTATAATTATCCTCTTTGTACCAAAAGGCCACGAATGTGGCTTTTTTGGTACAATAAAGGCTCTCTCGTGAGATAATTACTATGTTACCCAAAAAGCACCGCATACAACGCAAGGACTTTGATACGTATTTTCGTTCGGCGCGCCCCCTACACACACAGAGCCTTACACTCCGTGTTGGGACTATTGCTTCCGATGCTCCCACACAGTGCGCCTGTGTGGTTTCTAAAAAAGTGTCAAAAATTTCCCCCACCCGCCACCTGATCAAACGACGCGTGTATTCTATTTTGCGTGAATATTTGAATCAGATACCACCATCGGTAATTATTGTACATATAAAAAGGGGTGGAGATTTTTCTTTTGATAATTTAAAGAAAGAAATTGATGAGGTAATGAAACAAGTTTTTGGTTAAAATAACCTTTGGCTCTATTGTTTCTCACTCATCTCCAGCGCGCGCTATCTCCGTGAGGACGGAATCTTGTTGTTTGGCGTGGCTATTGAAAAAAGCGACCACAAGGCGGTTGGGGAGGTGTCCCCACTGCGTGGTGGTGACACAATATGAAGAAATAAAGAACCTCGGTCAAAAAGTGTATAATAAATATATGAAAAAAATCCTTCTTTTCCTTATTACAATATATCAAAACACTCTGACCCACTATACGCCGACGTGTCGCTTCACTCCCTCATGCTCACAGTATATGCGCGAAGCCGTTGAAAAATATGGGGCATGGGAGGGTTTTGTGAAAGGCATGAAGCGTTTTTCCACATGCCACCCATGCTCGGGTAAAAGTGGTTGGGATCCAGTTGAGTAATACTCAAAACCTGCTACACTCCAGAACATATGTTTAAAAAGATTTTCCACATTCCTCTGTACAATGCACTTATTTGGCTTATCGGTCTTTTTGGTGGATCGGTCGGTTGGGCAGTTATTGTTTTGACTACCATCGTCAAGATTATTCTTGCGCCACTGAATCTTGCCTCTATTCGTTCACAAATCGCACAGAAAAAGCTCCAACCAAAAATGGATGCGATTCGTAAACAGTACACGGATAAAGCAGAGCAGTCACAGAAGATTATGGAGCTCTATAAGGATCATAAAACCAACCCATTTTCTGGGTGTCTTTTGATTCTTATTCAGCTTCCTATCATTTTGGCTTTGTACTATGTATTTCTCCGTGGTGGGCTTCCCGACCTTGATCTCAGTATTTTGTATAAAGGCATCACCGCCCCACAGACTATCAACATGATGTTTCTCGGTGCTGATCTTGCAGTGAAGAGTTGGGTATTTGCGCTGGTGGCGGGAATCACACAATTTATTCAAATTCAATTCTCGCCATCGTTCCGTGATGTGAAGACTAGTGAAGAGACCAGCGTAGCTCCGCATACTCCAGAAGAAACTACCGGGCAAGACATGATGAGCCAAATGGGTCCCATGATGCAAAAACAAATGAAGTATATGATGCCGATTATTATCTTTGTTGTAGCGATGGCAGTGCCTGCCGCGGTTGCGCTGTATTGGATTACCAATAATGTCGTAACGATTGCCATTGAGCTTATTGCAACGATGCGACAAAAGAAAGAAGAAGCTGGAAATTAAAATTCTCTCTAGTATTCAAAAGTTGCACCCAAGCTCCTTTCATATTATAGTGCTTCGTAATGATGCCTCAGGAGATACGCAGCACAATTGAAGACTTCCTCAAAACTGCTGGATTTCATGTTGCTGATATTGAAGAACGCTTTGACCCCATTACGGAATCAACGGTTTTCAATATTTTATCTCAAGACGCGCGTTTGCTTATTGGACGAGATGGCGACACGGTCAAAGCGATGAATCACCTCATCCATAAAATGATTGATCAAAAAATACATACTCAAGAAAAAAAGGAGGAATTTCCCACCTTCTCTCTTGATGTCGATGATTACTACAAAAAACGCTTTGAACTCTTGAAGTCAAAGGTGACTCTTTTGGCGAATAGAGTGCGCTCATTTACTGTTGATCAAGCTCTCGAGCCCATGAATGGCTATGAGCGCTTGATGGTACACCACATCGTGGGGGCCCTGCCAGATATTTCTTCAGAATCAGAAGGTACGGGACGCGAGCGCCACGTGGTTTTGAAATATACCCCAAGCTCTCTGGACTAATCACCAATCTCTAGGAGAGAGTATGGAAACACGAATCATCACAGGGACGTGTACACGCACACCCGAAACAATGAAAAAATATTTCGATATTGCCGAAAAGCGCAAAGCGAATCCGGAAAGGTATCGTCCGTTTAGTCCCTACGAACGCGAGGTAATCCAAGAATTTACCCACTGGTTTATTATCGATAATGATTTTCCCTACGATGCCATCGCAACCGTCAATCACATGATTTTTACCAAGCGTAAAGTGCCGTTTACCTGGGAGCTTCTGACGGACGAAGAGCGTGAAGAGCTTGAGCTGCTGAAAAGAACCTATATTTCTGATCGGTATGATGTTCTCTATGAAAATCTACCATCGGGGCAGACCAAGCCTGGGCACTTTCATTTACATTTGCTTGTGCTCAAGCGATTTGAACTCACAGCAGGCTAAGTGCCTGTCAAAATCTCAATACCAGGCAACGACCCACTAATGACGAGATCAAGAAGTGCCCCGCCGCCTGTAGAGACGAAATCAAAATCCTGAAGTATTTTAGGGTTGTTTTTTTGCATCACATATACGGTATCGCCTCCACCAATGATTGTTGTGGCGTGTTGGGATGTGATCCATGCCCCAAGTGCTGTTGTCCCTGTATCATATCCCTCTTCATACCAGCCTAAGGGGCCATTCCACAAGATATGAGTAAATGACTGATCGACAAGCCCCTGTTCAAGATGAAAAGCTTCATCAGGCGCCATATCGACAATAATGTCATTGTCTAATATCTCAGAAATGCTCTTTTCTTTGATTTCACTGTCGGCGCCTCGCGCCAACACGCGTGAGGGGAGTATCAATCGCGCATGGTGGGCGATATCGGCAACATCAACATCATCAAAAAGGGACGCACCTATTGATAGTCCCTGTGCCTTATAAAACGTATGAGCTAAGGCTCCACCCACAAAAACCCACGACCCAGCATCCAGCGCATGGCGGACAAGATCAAGCTTGGTTTTAAACTTGGCGCCACCGACACAGATCAAGCTTGTGGAGAGATTATGAAATACACCGCGCAGAGTTTCATACTCGTGTTCAGTATTGAGACCCATGTATCCAGGAATGATACTGGGCACGCCAGTGACTGATGCTTGTTGGCGATGACACACAGAAAAAGCCTCATTCACATAATAGTCAGCATATGCAGCAAGCTTGCGTGCAAACGTCGTATCGTTGGCTGTTTCTTCTGGGAATGCGCGGATATTTTCAAATAGGAGGATGTTCCCATTTTCTAGCGTATCAACACATGCCTGTGCGGTTTCAGAAAAGATATCGGATACAAGTGTCATCGTAAGCCCATGCTTTTTTTTGAAATAGTCAGCGACGCCGGCAAGGGTTTGGGATCCATCGCGACCCATGTGGCCCACCAGGATGATGCGCGCACCAGCGCGCCGAAGTTCGGTAAGTGTGGGCAGCGCACGATCAAGACGCAGGTTCTCTAGCTCATCGATAACATCATCAGGTGAATATTCTACATTGGCATCGATACGTACCATGACATATTTTCCTCGGATATCTTTTTCAAGTAATTGTGTCAGTGTGTGAGGTTGCATAGGTTGTTATGAATAATTCTGGGCGGCAGTAACCAGCGCATTAAACTTCTCTGAATCGAGACTCGCGCGACCGACCAAGACCCCACGCATCCCGCTTGCAAGATATTTTTCGACGTCTGCTGGGGTATCGACAGAGCCTCCGTAGATAATGGTAACTTTTCCGATAGGAATATGTCCCGTCATTTCGGCGATAGTTTTCTCTATCAGGATACGGACTTCTTCGGCTTCTGCAGGAGTCGCCTCACGAGTGGCGTCAGCGCCAATAGCCCAAAGAGGCTCATAGGCAATAATTATGTGTTCAAAGTCTTGTTTTGAAAGACCAGCGAAAGAGGCTTGTATTTGGTTTTTGAGAGCATCAATATATTTTCCATGAGTATCACGCTTCGATTCTCCAATACAAACAATAGGGATAAGATTATTCTCAAGACATGCATGTATTTTTTTGCTTACGTCTTGATCTGTTTCTCCTAAGGCTCTTCGAGATGAGTGTCCGACAATTGCATAGGTACAACCTACACTTTTTGATTGAGCAGGAGAAAGTTCTGCATTGTCAGAGCCTATCGCCTGCCAATAACTATCTTGCGTAGCATAGGAGCACCGCGCACCTAAGATATTCTGCACGCCCGCAAGAAACAAGGCTGGTGGAGCAACCACCACTTCAACCTTTCCATCTTTCTCAAAGGTAGATTTTTTTGCGATCGAAAGAGCCTCGACGCGTGTTGCTGGTTTTGTTTTCCAATTACCAATAACATAAATTTTATGTGGTGTAAGCATATGACGACAGTATATCAGTTTTTTTAAAACCAAACCTCTATTATATTTAGCGCAACAAAAGAATTGAAACTTTGGTACAGAATACTGCTCTTTTTCTGGAAAGAGAATGTAGGGGGTGTCGTAGACCCTGAAACAAATTCAGGATGACAAAGGGAAATCACCTAGCGCTAAAGATCCTGACTTGCGCCAGGATGACAAAGGTTGAGATCAGGATGACAAATCAATATAACAAAACGACTCGTTCTTCACGAGTCGTTTTTTCATAAATAGTGTTGTTTGTGCAGCTAGCTTAGCTTTCGATATAGACTGGTGGCGTATTGTTGCCCTCGAGTAGTTGACACAAAGGATTTTCAGGCTCCTCCTGACACAATGCACTAATACAGGTCCCTGATTCAGTTGCTCCTCCCGTACATGCACACTGTGGATCGGGCGCCATTCCGTTGGCACCATAGGTGTCTGCAGTGCCATCTCCATCATTATCAATCCCGTCTTCACACACTGGTGGAATTTCATCTGCACACATAAGAGGAATGGTATTGCTAGTAACGAGAGATCCATCGAGGGTTGCATTACATGCAATCTGGAATGCCAGGTTGGTATTTGCTGGGCCCGTAATGAGCTCTACAATAGGCTGACTTGAAAGATCACTCGATACCAGAATAGTATTGGTACCATCGGTATAGAAAAGTTCACAAGTTGCTTCATCGACATCAGTAAGATTCCAGGTAAAGGTGACATTTTCGTTACACTGCCCATCGAGGAAGAGGTCGATTGCCGGATCATCCTCAAGTTCGAGGTCTACCATCGCATATGAAAAATCAATCCACCCGAGGCCCACATCGGCAATACCGTTGGCGGTCCACTCACCGCCAGGGTTCAATGGATCAGTATCCACAATGACATCATCTCCGCTCCATGCATATCCAGACATCTGTCCATACGTAGAGCTGGTTTCGTCAACATCGATGACAACCCCTCCTGCTGCACCTACGCCATTACCTGCCATATTGATACATCCAGAGAATCCTCCAGACCCCCCCGCACGCACCTTTGCAAAACCAGAAGTAACTCCTGTAGTCATATCGGTAGTCGGCGCAGGGCCACAAGAACTACTCCCAAAATCTACCCAGCCAACATTTGATGACCAGCCACTTCCACTCCACGATCCTGATGCTTCATCGATATGTACACCATAATCAACCGCACCGCCTGTATTGGTAGCATTGAGGCTAATCCACCCACCACCTGCTACGCCTGACCATGCCCAGCCTGTGACATTGTCTGTAGCTCCAGCAAAGAGAGAACCAGGGCGAAGGATAGTAATAATCAGTGCTAGAGCAATAAGTACCACTGCCATGATAATAATGTGAACAACACCATGAAGTCGATGGAAGATATTCATTTGTGATTGGGGGTGGTTTTTTTTCATAATACTAATATGTGAGACTTGAAAAGGGTTAGCCGCCAGTTGATCCGCCAGTGGTGGTACCAGTAGAAGATCCTGTAGTGGTGCCAGGAGTGACGCCCCCTGGGTTGATTACTGTTCCCCCACCAACAGGAGTTTGGCCGCCACCTTGGAATTCTAGCTCGGGAAGTGTTCCTGGATCAATTGGTCCCACAGGTCCAATACATTGAGGTGATGTGGGATGGTCGTCACAGTATTCATATGAACAGAGTCGCAAGACACCTTGATCAGTCGAACACACTCGCTCCAAGCCTGCAGACCCATCTGCCAGAGTGGTAGTGTGCTTGAGCTTATCGTTCTGAATATTTGGGGCAGATCCTTGAGATTTAAACGTCCCAAAAATGTTTAATGTTGAACTATTGTTGCTTGTTGGACAAAAAGATCCCCCTAATGATGGCGTCCCGATACATACATGACTCAGAAAGGAGCCCGCTGATGCCCACACCCCACCTAAAAATGAAGCATTCCCTTCCACATGAAAATCATAGTCATTGGACGGAGCGGTCCCAACACCAAGGCGGCCAACTTTTTCTTGCAATCCGGATGGTGTCGTTACGATCGGGTGGTAGTAGTTTTCTTGGGGTGTTGTACCCGTTGGTTCATTGACAGGACCAGCATCAGAGGGTGCCCATGCTGCAAAAACGACTGTTGCAACCAAAGAAAGACTAAGGATGATTCCCATAAGAACATATTTGCTTGTAGAGAGAGAGGTTTTCATAAGATTAGGTAGGTTTTAGTCTGTTTCTTTTAACTAAGGATTACACGCGTCTTGATAGCTAGTTCCAGATCGACAATAGTAATACGTAGGGGGAGAGGCCGGACAACAATAAGGAACAGAAGTTCCTTCGGGTCCATATGTAGCACCCCCACCAGCACAAGGATTGTCAGCGCATGTTATGGGAGTAGTCGTGCTTCCTCCTCCTGACGGAGCAGAACAATCGGCGCTACAGGTCGTGTAACTTTCGCTACCACAACAGATACCATCTCCACATACTTGCTTACCAGTACAATTTTGAGCGGCTTCCGCAATTGGGAAGAGATCGACATTATGGACAAGATAGCCATCTGCATAGAAGTCGCGAGCACCATTGAGTCCAAAGTTGTACACGGTTTCACTCGTGTAGATTGAGTCAAATGATTTGAGAACTTCTTTTTCGCCATTTTCTTTGATAAGGACATCTCCGAGCTCCAGTTGACTCACTTCGAGCGTTGGCGATTCGAGGCGTGTGCGTTCTGGGGCAAATGACTTCCAGCCCTCAGTGGTCATGAATGGGTGGGTATCTGATGCAAAGTATTCTTCGCTACCGTTGATTTTATACATGTATCCTGTGTAATCAATCACATATTTTTTCATAACAATCTCTGGCCCAGCAGAGCTTTGGATTGATTCCCCAATCTCCACATCTTTGATGTCCTTGTAGCTCCCATTAGCCATCTGGACCATCGTTCCCTCAATGAAACATCCGACAGGATCGGTAGGGTGTTGCGGATCGTAGGTACACAATGAATTATTACAGGTGTACTGGTCGGCCCTGGAAGAAAGAATTAAAGTACCGTTGTTGGCAGATATATCACAACAGACCGTGTAATGACACATAGTGGGGTCATTGGTATATCCAGGGGATAATGCATTTGGATTAAAGTTATCTGCTGACAAATCGCCACATACTGGGATATCAGTACACGGAACCAACCACCCCTCGAGCGTCGTACAGACCGGCTCGAGCTCATTGGTGCCACTATGAGCGAGATTTTGAGATTTTATATTGTTTGACACCAATACGTTTCCATACAAATCATAGGTGGCGGTAGTCGAGGTGTTTGCGGTAGGGGTTGCTCCTGGCGCTCCCTGGTATCCTACATAGACATCTCCCAAGACAAGCCCAGAGAGATTATTGGTAGCATTAGTCCCCTCTGCATTGATTCCCTTGGCTAGCATTGCAGGGCCTTCTACTTCGAATTTTGCAGAAGCAAGAAGAGGAGAGCTACTCGTGATATCTAGACGGCCTGTTTTGGTCTGGATATCGGGGCCCAAATTGAGAAAAGTTGATCGAGTATCCGAGGAAGAGTTCGGCTCGGTCCATGCTGCAAAGACGGTCATACTTGCAAAGGCTACCGCCGCAACAACCAAGGATACGATTGCTTTGAATGTTTTTGATTGTAGGAATGATGATGTCATAAAATTAAATTTGAAATATAGTCTTACCAAGTAATTTTAACCCCACCTGATGATCCTTCTTGTCCGATAGAAGCAATTCGATCTCCAGAACTTCCCCCTGCACAAATCGCCCTTGATCCTCCTATTAAGCCAGCAAAGTTAAAGACTTCAACAATATTACTTCCCCCACAGGAAGTTCCAAGATTACTACCTGTAAATGTAAAATCATTAGAAACATAGTTACAATTTCTCCCCGTATTCCCCTGCAGTCCACTTATTGAACTATTGGTTGTTCCGACAATAGTGCTGTGAGGAGCGCTTGATCCTGTACCGAGAAGTCCTCCTACGCAGGATGATGATGAGCCACCACCACCCCCACCAGGAGCTGTAAGTTTGTGCCCAGTACTACTGCGAGTAACAAGAGTTGAACCTCCTGCATGCCCAGCATGGGCCGCGTATGATGTACAGCTTATGTCGAGATATTGAGGATTTCCAACAAGCTCAGCAAGCTGTACTGTTCCGTCATTGTTGGTATCCATATCAAGATCCATGTTAGACATGGAGGCGCAGGCATTCATTCCAGCTCTTCCGCCCGCCCCTAGGGCAATATCAAATATTTCTCCAGGAACAACTGAAATTGTTTGTGAAATATATGACCCGCTCCCTCCACTTGCTCCAAGACCACGCTGGGTTTGAGGGGTAATATTGCGTACATCCGAAGCGCCACCACCACCACCTGCTCCCCACGCTTGGATAGTAATAGATGTTACTCCTTGAGGCACGGTAAATTGAGTATCAGTACACCCAGGACATGATCCAGTAGTCACTGAATGGTCTTGGGTATAAGGTATTAAATCCATAAAATCAAGCCCATTGGCTTCTGCATAATCAACAAAGAGCTGAACATCTGGGTCACTATAGTCGGGCTGTGCTTGAGAAGGGTGATAATAAACAGCTCCTGTTGGAGTAGGTGGATACACACAACTCCCATCATCTGCTGTTGCATTGGGGTCATAGTTGGAGGCAGTAGCATCCATACACCCAGGTACTGGCGGTACATTACAACTTCCATCGTCTGTCAGCGCCGCAGGGTCATAGTTGGTAGCGGTAGCATCGGTACAGCCGGTACAGCGCACTAGTACCCCGCCCTGTGTGGCACAGACGGGGTCTGAATTAGTGAATGAAGTAGTCATTGTTGGGCTATACGTTGTTCCATTATAGGTATTGGATTGCAGAAATTGCCTAGCCAAAGCCATATCTCTAATATTACTATTTGAAGTATTAACCGATGAAGGAACACTCCCCACAGCATAGAGATTTCCTTGGATATCAAGGGTTTTAGGGGTGTTGTTAATTTCCTTCTGTAAAACATTACCATCAAAAACTACATTTTGCTGACTGATAAATGTTTTGGTAACTCGAGAGGCGCCTTTTACTGCAAAATCATACAGTGCTGTCGTATCGCGCTTGATACCGAGGTTGGTCGTGGCTTGTTGCGTCGCATCGGTATAGATAGGGGTTGAGGCATTGCCCGCAGGGCCTGCCGAACCTGGCGCAGGGATATAGGCCCCCCAGGCGATACTCGCTACCAGTGCCACCGCGATGATGAGCCCCGAAGCCACAGCACGAGTGAGAGAAAAAGTGAATTGATGAGATGATGTAGGCATATTTTTGAAAAAATGAACTAACTATAACTAATTGGATATGGATATGTCAGTGTCTTCCTGGGGTGTCGCTGGGGTTTCCTGAAAAAAAGCATCGATGACCAGTGTCTCGACAGGGTCGACCACTGCGGTAGAGTCCTGGAGGAATTGGCCTGCTTCGGCGATATCTTGCTCGCTGATATCGGAGCGGGTGCTATCGCGCAGGAACTGTGCAGCAGGATCTATGCTCGAAGGAGTATTTTTCTGGGCAGATCTACCGATGAAAAAGAGAACGATGACAAGCAAAAGGATAAGAACAGCCAGCCAGAGTACAACCGTGCGGAAGGTATGGTGAGTTTGGGGGGTGTTTGGAGAAGAGGATGAAGATTGATTTTGCATATACGTGGATAATTGTACCACAGACGCCCGACCGCATGCGATATGCCCAAAACACAAACCTGTGGAAAACCTGTCAATAGTAGGCTATACAATACATTGACATATGCGATAATTGTGGAGAAAGAGCGTGTGGAAGAATTTCTTCTCATTTTAAAATATTGCTCATTGTTAATTAAATAATACAAAACCTAAAGAAAATGAAAAAAATTTTTACATTTTTGCTTTTGTCACTTGGATTGGTGGCGATTGCAAATGCGCAGGAGCTTTATCTACCTGCAAGTAATACGCCCCCTCTAACCGGGGACGTGATCTCTGCCCATGAGGGTATATTGGCAGGAGATTTTACGACTGATTCTGGTGCCCACAATATCTATGATATTGCTACTGGCACACAAATCGGCACCAATGCCGACCAGTACACGCCTATAGCCGATGTACTACAGCTTGCTGATGGGTCGTACTATACGATGGCCACTACAAGTACGGATGATACCGTGCTGATACACACCGCAAGCGCCGCAAGCGCCTGGGTAGAATTACCACTTCCTGCCGGAGTGGGGCCAAATATGAGCGATTGTGCTTGTTTCACATTTGGTATTATGTACATCAATCAGTATCCTGCATTTTGGTATTCCCGAGACAATGGAGACTATGAAGCAAAATTCTTCGTATACCAAGGGTCATCTTTTGTAGAAAAGTACACTATGGCTTTGGTTCCTCTGGATATTCTCACTACTGTAAAAAATACCGCTGACAATCAGCTGTACTATGGTGGCGGGAATTGGATGTACTATATGGGTGACTTGGTTTTCGATAGTAATGCGAATGTGATTACGCATAATCAGATAGATACGCGTGTGACTAACCAATTCAGAAATAATTGGATTGATATGGTTGAAAGAACCCCAGATGGGAATTTATTGTTGGGAATCAATATTATGGATGAAATCACAAGTGATTTTCACAATAAGTTCTATTTGTATGATGTAGACCCCACTACCCCTGACAGCCAAAAACTAACTGAGGTAGCTGAGGTGAATAGTTTTTATGGGATGCAATTCGTAGCAACGTCAAGCGGATTCTATTTGTTGCAACCCTATAGCGAGTCCCAATGGATTACCTTTACAGGGCAGGCTCAGCAGAGCTTGGTTAATGGGGTTTTCTACTTCCCAGCATCTTTTGATCAAAAGACTTTGCTAGAGATAGAAGGGCTTGATCAGATTGTTGGTATTTCAAATGATGCTTATTTTTATAGTAATAAACTTTACTTTGCAAGTAGAAATGATGGGCTCATGTTTATCTATGATGATGGGTCATTTGAGGTTTTTGGCGGTCTTCTAGTATTAAGCCTAGATCCACCACCAGCTCCCCCTACCTACTACACCTACTATGTAGATGCAGATGGCGATGGGTACAGTAGTGGCGACACGATCAGCGACACAGCAACCACTGCTCCTGCGGGCTACCTAGCTAGCATGACTGCAGAGGACTGCGATGACAATGATTTCAATATCAATCCAGGGGCAACAGAAATCCTGGATAATGATATAGATGAGAACTGCGATGGTATTGTAGGCAAGTCGGAAGACACCACTGCAATATCAACGATACCAAAAGAAAATTTCAGAATTATGGGCAACGATGGCTCTGGTATGATTACCATCCACGTTGAAGATTTTGACGCCTATTCAATAGCAATATTTAATGCTATTGGGCAACAAATCTTTTCTCAGGATTTTGAAAATCAAATTTTAATTGATCTTTCTCAATATAATGCTGGTATTTACTATGCCGTCATTGGGAAAAACGGTGCGGTCTTCCAGACCAAGCTGATCCGTTAAAAATTTCTTTTCTTTAGGTTAATAAAATACTGGGCCTTTCTTTTTGGATAGGCTCTTTATTTTTGCGATATCTTTTATTCTTAGTTTTTTCTTTTGCGCACATCCTCTCTATTGTATCACCCTCTGCTTTTACCTCTTTTTTTTCATATTCGTTCCATTGTATCTTCCTCTACCACTTTCGTGCTTTTTCTCGCCACCCACACCGCCGTTTGTCACCCATGCCCTTTCCGTCGTCTCCACCTTTTTGCTATTATCCCCATGCTTTCTTTTCTGTTGCCCTCTTTTTTCTATCATTCCACTCTTTTTATTCTGTCATCCCGCCTTTTTTCTCCTCTGTCATCCCCACTTTGCCCTGTCATCCCCGTGAAAACGGGGATCCAGAAGTATCCCACCCAAGACTCAAATCATGCCACAGGGGGTTATCTTTCTCGATAAGCTCAAGCTTCCATGCACGCTCCCATTTCTTCAATCGCTTTTCTCTAATGATAGCGTCACTCACATAATGAAACATTTCATAATATACAAGGATAGAGACACCATACTTTGCTGTAAATACACTCCCTTTACCTTGTTTGTGTTGAAGTATTCTCGCTTCAAGATTATTGGTAATACCTATATATAAAGTGCCATTCCTTTTACTCGCAAGGATATACACATAGAAATATTTTTCATTTTTCATACGCAAAAGAGTATCAGTCTCGACACTCTTTTGTATGGTAGCACACTGGATCCCCGTTTTCACGGGGATGACAGAAAGGAAAAGGGGCAGAGATGACAAAGGAAGACAAAGAAGACACAAAAGACACGGGATTACACAAAAAACGGAGAAGACACCAAAAGGTGGGAATGACAAACGGCGGTGTGGAACTAGCGAAAGAAAGAAGACGGAGTGCAGGGAGAAGATTTTTCTTTTTTCTACAATTTTTTGCCCCAATTTGACTTTTGCGTGCCCGGGGCGTAATTTAAAGAAGTAAGAAGATTGTTTGATCTTTGACAACTATTTTTAACTAAAAAAGAAGGAGAAAAAAATGAAAAGGTTTATTTTTATAACACTACTTGTCTTCGTTTGGGCATCATCATGTAGTGTTTCAAAGACACTTACTCAAGCCCCCGTATCAGCCCCCTGTGTGGTGATTGTGGAGACTTCTTCGGGGAGGGGGACAGGATTTTTTGTGGACAGCAACATTGTCACTACCAATGCACATGTCGTTGGGGTTACTACCGAGGCAGAGGTGACTTTTCGTGACGGCACGATGAAGCATTTCTCGGTGGTATATAGTGATACTATACTCGATATCGCACTTTTGCAGGTGATCGATACGATCATCCCAGAAACATATCAGGCGGTTTTTGCAGATCTCCCACGGTCTGAATCAATCATTACCTATACAGGACATCCAGCAGGAAATCTTTTTGCAGAAATTGGAGGGGTATATCATCCCAAAGATATCATCAAAGACCCAAAAGGAAACACTCATTTGATTCCGGGGAACATATTTACATTGCCCGGAGCATCTGGCGCTCCTGTCTATACACGTGATTTGCGTGTAATAGGGATGGTCCGTTTGTGGGTATCTCGCGATGACGGTATCAGTAGCAATAAGGGGTATTTTATCCCTTCGGGAAGTATTCAAGATGCTCTGAGGCAGTATTATTCTCTGGGAGAAGAGAGACAAAGCACCGTGGTGTCACGGTAGCTTGCTTTTTTCACAATATAGGGTATTGTTCTTACAAATTTAAAAAGTTTTTAGGGTTGAAGAAAGGCAGCTTGCAGCACTTCGTTTGTACATCTTGTTGTTGCAGGCTGTTCCCCTTAATATATTATGTGTGTGTGGGAGGCCGTATCAATTTTCGATGCGGCCTTTTTGTTTACATTTTTTTGTTTTATTATATACTTATGCTCGTGATCGCTTCTTTTGTGGAAAGCGATTTTTTTACAAAGATTATAAAAATTATATACTCCGACACTTTGTATTTTTTTGAGATAGAAAGCTTGTCAGACAATTACATATGTTAGATATGAAAGTGCTCGATGCGACACTCGATCAGCTCGAGCAAGAAAAGAAAATCCCACGCGAAGCTATTTTTGATGCTATTGAACAAGCATTGGCAGCAGCGTACAAAAAAGACTACGGAAAGCGTGGGCAGATTATCCGTGCGCGTTTCAATCGTGAAACAGGCGATGCGGAGTTTTATCAAGTGAAGGTGGTCGTCGATGATTCACTGGTAAAGCCAGCATTGACCGATGAACAATTGGCTCAAGTCGAAGCAGGAACCCTCGAGCTAGAAGAAGATCCAGAAGATGAACGTGTACGTTTCAATGAAGAACACCACATGTATATCGACAATGCTCGTCGTATCAAAGCTGATGTACAACTGGAGGATGAGCTCGTCTTTCCCCTGGATGTAAAAGACGACTTTGGTCGCGTGGCTGCTCAGACGGCAAAGCAAGTAATCGTGCAACGTATTCGTGAAGCCGAAAAAGGATCAATCCTTGAAGAGTACGAAGGACGTGCAGATGAGCTCGTCTCTGGTGTCGTGCAGAAAGTTTCACGTGGAAACGTGTTTGTTGATCTGGGGCGTGCCGTAGCAGTGATCCCATCAGCAGAAAAAATCCCAGGAGAATTTTATAAAACAGGACAACGTATCAAGGCGTATTTGTATGAGGTAGTGGATACACCGCGTGGTGTGCATATCAATATTTCTCGTTCACATCCACGCTTGATTGAGGCATTGTTCGCTATCGAATCACCAGAAATCGCTGAGGGAACGGTAGAAATCCGTGATATTGCACGTGAAGCGGGCTCTCGCTCAAAAATCTCGGTAGTATCACACGATGATAATATCGACCCGATCGGAGCATGTGTCGGACAGCGCGGTGTGCGTGTGATGACTGTGAAAGGAGAACTCAATGGCGAAAATATCGATATCGTGCCATGGAGTGATGATATTGCAGAGTATGTTTCCAATGCGCTTTCTCCTGCTCAGGTGTTGAATGTAACCATCGATGAAGAGGCACATATCGCCCATGTGGATGTAGCAGACGATCAGCTTTCGCTTGCGATTGGTAAAGAAGGGCAAAATGTCCGCCTTGCTGCTAAATTGACAGGATGGAAAATCGATATTGCTGGTGTCGAAGGTGCGGTGACCCAGGACGAAGATGGCATGTTTGCCGATATGGCAGCCGCTGATGATGAAGAAGGGTACCAAGATTTGAAATCTCTCAAGAATATGGTTGTTGAGAATGACGATGAAACGACTACCGATGAAGACGAAGGATAGGCTCATCATGAATCTAAAAAAATAAAAACCCCTGAGAGGGGTTTTTATTATGGAAATTCCCCACTCTCTATGAGTGCGAGATTGAGGGGTTTGTGCCTTTAAAGAATGTCTTTTTCCACAAAGACTTTACTTGCATAAAGTACTTTAGCATGATAAAGTATTTAGTATGAATTGGAATAATTCAAACAACAAACAATTTGTTGAAGCGATCCTTCTTTTGCAAACCCCAGAAGAAGCCCAGGCTTTCTTGCGAGACCTTCTTACTGAGGGTGAAATTAATGAATTTGGAAAACGTCTACAAGTGGCTCACATGCTTACTGAAAAAGTTCCCTACTCTCAGATTGAAAAAGAAACAGGGCTGAGTTCGGCGACGGTTGCCCGTGTTTCAAAGTGGCTCAATGATGGCATGGGTGGCTATAAGGCTATGTTATCCAAGATGATACATCATCACCTTTCTTCAGAAATGGAGAAAGGATTGTCTTCGAGCTAGATTATGCTCGAGCATAACCCCTTCTTCGTTTCGGCGCAGGAGGGGTTTATTACATGTCCCGAACATGTAAAAATGTACATTTCAAAATTTATAATATGAAAAAAATTGAATACAAAGTATTTATGCCTCGTGAAAGTTCAGAAGAGGTAGCTCAGGTGATCGAATCGTATCGCGATGTTTTTGCTGCAAGCCCGTGGCATGAATGGATGAAGTGCCAAAAATGTGACCGGTACTGGGGGGTTGAAGATAGGGAGCTTCTTGTCAAAGAAAAATTTTTTCACTGTGGAGAGCCTGTAATTGATTATTGGCCTCGGCAAGAAGTTTTGGAGAATATTGAGAAAGAATTAAGTCGTGAAAGCTCGGCCTTTCTTGCCACTTATCATAATAGAGTTATTGGGTTTTGTTGGGGGTATGGAATAGATATTCATACTATGCAACAGGAACTCAATATTACTCTTAGCCCTAAGGATATAGAGGCATTCTCAAGAGTGAAGTTGGCCTATCAATCAGATATGGCTGTTCTCCCAGAATTTCGAGGAGAAAAGATTGCCAAGCAACTCTTTAAGCTTAGGCTTGAAGACATGCAGGCAAAAGGTTTTTCTCATGGATGTGTGCGTGTAAGGAAGTCTCCAGAGCCATCTCAGACATATCTTTGGTATAAGGAGAAATTAGGATATGCGGTAATTGCTGAATATCCTATCAGTGATGGGCGCGTCATTTTAGCCAGGAACTTTCAGAGCCTCTACAACCTTCTGTTGTAATAACAGACGCACAAGAAAATAAAAAACTGACTACAATTTAGTCAGTTTTTATTATTCATTTTTAGTATAAAAATTTTATGTATAATAAAATAATGGAAGATATTATTATAAAAAAAGGAAAACAAGCAGGAGGAATAAGTGTTGTGCTGGCGGGGGTGCACGGAAACGAGAAATGCGGAGTAGATGCATTTAATAACATACTCCCAACGCTCGAGATAGAAAAAGGCGTCGTATATTTCATCGTGGGAAGCCCAAAAGCTCTTGAGGATAATATACGTTTTGTTGATGTCAATTTGAATAGGATTTTTAAAAACGACTCCGATCTAACGACTGAAGAAAAAGAGAGCTATGAATACACGCGCATGGTAAGAATCAGGACATACCTCGACCAAGCCGATGCCCTTTTGGATATTCACGCAAGTAATGTGGCGGGAAGTCCTCCATTTGTTATCTGTGAAGATCAGGCGCGAGATATTGCAGATGTGCTCAGTATTAAAAAACTAACCACCGGATTTGATGCGCTAGAGCCTGGTGGAACGGATGGATATATGAATACACTTGGGAAAACAGGTATCTGTATCGAGTGTGGATATGCGCAAGATTCAGACATATCAGAAATTGCCCAGCAATGCATCTTTGATTTTTTAGCTGCCAGAGGACATATTAATCTTCTTGTTGAGAAAAAAGAAAAAGATGCTTTTGAGATGAATTTTATCTATCATACCAAAACAAATAATTTTAGACTTATAAAAAAGTTTGATAATTTTGAAGAAATACAAAAAGGGCAGACTATTGGTTTTGATGGAGATGAGGAAATCAAGGCACAGCAAGATGGGATTATTATCTTTGCTCACCATAGAAATTACATAGGAGCTGAAGCATTTTTATGTGGAGTAAAGAAATAACAAAAACTCCTGAGAGGGTTTTTGTTTCGTCTGAGTTATTTTTAACTTAATGCAGGAATAATTTGTTTTTTTCTCGATACGACACCGGGAAGCATGTGAGTATCCCCCTCTGTCGCTACATCGAACCCTTTTTCAATCATAGCGCGAATCGTGTCGTTCTGGAGCAATACCGTAGCTTCCTGGGTGAGAATATTGATCACAAATAACATGACCTGCTCGACAGAATCTTCAGCACAGACAGTATCCATTGCTGCTACCAGCTTTTCTTTGCGGTCCAGTGCAATGCTTGGGTTTGTTGTTTCTAAAACACTTACACGTACCTGCTTTCCTTGGAGTTCGTAAATTTTACTATCAAGGCGCAATAACTCAACATCAGAAAAGTGAGAAATATCTGATTTTGCAGCAAACATAGTATTGGCATAATCGGTCATATCAACGCCCAGCGCCTGAGCAAGGCGTGTTGCTAACTCACGGTCGGTATCAGTTGTCGTTGGGCTACGAAATTCGAGCGTATCAGAAAGAACCCCTGAAAGCATGAGTCCTGCAATTTCGCGAGGAAAATCTTCTGGTTGAACATTCATGACATTATACATGACGGTCATGGTTGAAGCATATGGCTGAATAACTACTTCCAACGGAATAGACGTTTTGAGTCCGCCAGTGAGTTTGTGATGGTCGATAATAGAAACAATATTGCATTCGTTAATATTCTCGAAAAGCTCATCAGCATTATTAGTATCGACAATACTTACCGTATCACTACTATTTACTGATGTTAGGAGTTCTGGCTGTTCTGCCCCCCAATGGTTAAGTACAAATTGAGCCTCGGTGTTAGGAGTGCCGAGTATGTACGGGGTTGCAGGTGTATTTCTTTGTGTGGAAAGGAACCATGCCCATACAATGGCGCTACACGTAGCATCAGTGTCGGGTGATTGGTGTCCAAAAACTTTGATTATATTCATATGTATCACAGACTACTACAATTTTGTGAAAAACAAAAACTCGCCGAGGCGAGTTTTTGTTTTAGAAAGAATGCGAGAGATTACGCACCTGTTTCCACAGAAGCATCAGCTTCAACGTCAGCAGTAGTTCCTTCTTCCATTGTTGTGTTATCTTCAGTTACAGTTTCTTCAACTATAGCATTAGCGTCGTTTACCATTTCTTCACCTTCAACCATTACATCTGCAGTAGTATCTACTGTGTCAGCAGGCATATCGGTGTCCTTGTTCTTTTTACCAAGAACGAGGATCAAAACGATAACAATAACAATGATTACAAGAAGTGCTATCATGCTTCCTCCTCCTTTTTGAAGATTTTTCATAGTGAGAGCACAGATACCACATGCACGCGTGCGAATGGAGTATCTATTCTTAAATATTGCAATACTTATAAAATCGCTCGACCAGAGCAATACGGTATAGTATAAGGGAAAAACAATGAAATGCAATGGAAACAGGTAATAATAACGAGAACAAGAGACAAAATATCCTCATACGATTCAGTTTCTTTTTAAATAAAATATCTCCCCGCATAAAGGATATTTATACTTTTGGACGATATTGTAATGCTTCAAGTATGTGTGGGGTATCAATTTCCTGGGCTTGCTCTAAGTCGGCAATAGTGCGCGCGAGCTTAATCATTTTGTGGTACGAGCGTGGTGATAATCCCAATACTTTGGCGCTTTTTTGTAGTTTTGCTTGTGCCTCAGGAGTGATAGTGAGGTAGGTAATATCTCGTGCACTGAGGTGTCGGTTGAGCATGTCAGCCCCATTGCGTCGGGAGCTGTATGTTCGTGCTTTTTCTACATGGGCACGTATCTGTGCAGATGATTCATTGTCATCAATAGATGTATGAAAATGCTCATAGTCGATATGTTCAACAGGAAGCCAAATATCAATACGATCCACAATCGGTCCTGAGAGTTTCTTCTGATAACGCTGAATCTGATGAGTATGACAAGTGCATTCTCGAGCGCGCGTCCCATAGAAACCACAGGGGCACGGATTAAGCGCGGCCAAGAGAATAATATCAGCGGGAAAGGTTGCCTGTCCGGCGGCTCGGGCAATATGAATCACGCGATCCTCAAGTGGCTGACGCAGTGCCTCGAGCACGACTGATGGAAACTCTGGAAACTCATCCATAAAGAGTATGCCATGGTGGGCAAGGGTGATTTCGCCTGGGCGTGGTATTCCCCCGCCACCGGTGATCGAAACCGCACTGGCCGAGTGATGAGGACTACGTAAGGGGGGTTCTTGTGAAAGCGTGCCGTCAAAAATCCCTGCAATAGAGTGAATCTTTAAAACCTCGAGCATTTGCGCATGAGAGAGCAGGGGAACAATACCTGCAAATGCCTTGGCGAGCATAGTCTTCCCTGTTCCCGGGGGTCCAATCATAGCGACATTGTGCCCACCTGCTGCCGCAATCAAGAGTCCTCGTTTGGCGATTTCTTGTCCGCGTACATCAGCCATATCGATACTGTGCTTTCTGATACTTTTTTCATCAATGCGTGAACGAGGGACGCGCATCGCGATGGTGTCCCACCCGCAGGCACTCGGATCCAGATGCGTGACGATTTCATTGAGGTGCTGAGCACTATAAATGGTAATCCCTTCGACAAAGCCAGCTTCATAGGCATTTTCCTTTGGAACATAGATCTCAGTATATCCATGATCACGAGCGCATTGCACCAGTGTGAGAATGCCACGGACGGGACGAATATCGCCATCGAGCGAAAGCTCTCCGAGAAAGACTTTTCCTTCAGGATCAAAGTGTGCTTCGCCACGTGCTAGGATATACCCAAGTGCAATGGCTACATCAAAATACGAGCCTTCTTTGCGGAGCTCGGCGGGGGCAAGCGCTACGGTCGTTTTGAGATTGCTATGGCGGGGAGAATGAAATCCACAATTTTTGAGCGCCGAACCAACACGCGAGCGTGCCTCATCCACCGCTTTGCCTGCCATACCAACAATACCAAAAAAATAATTGCCAACATTGATATCGATTTCGACGGTAATAATATGCCCATCAAGATAATGTGGCTGTGCGCTATACACACGTGCAAATTGTTTTCTATTCATACTGCGCGAACTCCAGTCTTCAGGAAAGGAGTTGGTTATGAGTATGGAGTGATTGTACTATGAAAAAAACTTTAATCCAACTTTTCCCACAACAGTTTGAACACTTCGCGCATGTTGTGTGCTATCACTCGGTCATGTATTTCAATCATGTAGTAAGGTTTTTCGCTAGTCATAATGAATACGACATAATCACCAATAATAGCCTGGGTACATGTAAAGTTATGGTTTTTAGATGGTATATACCGCACTTGCCTCTCAGTATATTCTTCTTGCTTTGTTTTAAATTTATCATTAGTAAGGAATCGAGCAATAATGGTTTTAGGAGCAGATTCCCAATAATTTTTGCGCCATTGTGGAAATATATTCACCCAGCTTGCCTCTTCAAATCCCCACCACGAAGGCTCGTTAATTTTGATCCCACTTTCATTCCATTTTTTCATTTGGCTATAGAGAGCATCCTCAAGTCTAATCTCATCATAAAACTTAATCTTAGGGACAGAGTAGTTTTTTGATTTTGGGATATCAGATAGTTCGCTTATAAGAGAGTCGATAAGTATTTTCTTTTGATTGAGTGCGCTCTCTTCGCGATTATATATTTTTCTAAGATCATGAATATTAGAAACCATATAATAGCGAGTTGCTGCCCCTAGGTCTTCATCGACGATTCCTAGGCTTATTAATCCCTTTAGAACACTATATACTGTAGTCCGGTTAATATTCGTGAGCTTTGCAATGCGATGTGCAGAAATTTTTTCTTGCTCTAGGATAGTTAGATATATTTTTACTTCCTTTTCATTGAGGCCTAGTTTTTTGAGTTTTTGCTCTAACATATGCATATAATTGTACTATGTTGTTGAAAAACTTTCAACACATTTAAATACAATAAAACTTTAGTTTTCAAGGACTTATTGTAACTTTGTCTAAAAAAATTGACAATATTGCAAACATATATTATACTTATGTCAAATATTGTTACTTCTAAATTAAATGGCAGAGCTCACCATTTAATTTAGATTATGAGTACTTTTAAAATTACAAAAGAGAGACAGACCCTTTTTAATCATATTTTGGGTAGCGTCAAAAATTCACCAATTCAAACAGTAGTGTTTGAGGGGAACACCTACCACTTTAAGCTAGACTATAAATTGCCGTATGGAGAATGTCATTATTCTCGTATATTTGCAAAATTACTCTACCTTAAAGAGTGTCTAGGGGTTATCAAGCCTGGAGATAATCTTCTAGAAACAACATCTGGCAGTGGGGGACGTGCCGCTGCATCGCTGGCAATAGCACTAGGCTACAAGATTACCATTGCAATACCAGCGGGTGGGGAAAAAGCTCGCGAAGATGCAATCACAAAGACGGGAGCCCAACTTCGACTCACCCCCGCAGAAGATTATGTAAACGGATTTCCTCAATTCATTAAAATGTTCCTAGATGAAAATCCTGGATCAAAATATATAAATCATGTAATGGGAAATATATTTGGTCGCGGATCAAGCATCAATTATGTGGCCTTAGGCGCTTTCTCTGGTTTTGTTGATGAAGTTTTAGAAGCCGGGATATCTCCTGATATTGTTATCTGCCCTCTTGGGAATGGAACTACAACAGTACCGCTGGCGGTATTTAAAGAAGTAACAGGGGCAAAAATTATTGGTTTTGAATCTGCTTCGGCAGCAATGTCGTACAGAAAAAAGTATCCCGGAAAATATGAAAAAGTTTTCGATGGGGTTAATCCAGATAATTTTCCTAGACACAACCTGCCAGGAACGTCTCCTGCTAAGACCGTGTTCCCTATGCCAGCATTATCCTCAGCGCTAGATTTGCTAGACGAGATTTGTCTTGTGACGGGTGAGTATATTGACAACATCTTTCAAGAAAGAGTAGGATTTATTCCTAGCGATAGAGATAAAAATACGATAAAGTGGGATACTTTTCATCAGCAAGATTTTCTTGCCGACTTTGGAAGAACCGGCAGGGCTGGATTTGGAGTAGCTGCTACTCTCGCACGTAAGAATAACTGGAAAGAGAAGAATATTCTTATTCCTGTTTTCGATGCTGCATGGCATTATGATAAGTAGTCAATTAAATAAAAAATGGATTCCAATTTGGGGTCCATTTTTTTTATTACTCATTTCCAATATCAAAAACCACCACTTCCGGCCAGGCGAACAATCGCGCACGCGGGCCTGTTTCTCCAATACCGTGCGTGATAAAAAGTTTCTGACTAGAATCAGGAAGTGTGAACCATCCCTGATCGTATTCATTGCCAACCTCGGTCGGGATATCCCACAACGGTCCGATAAAGGGCAAACGAATTTGTCCACCGTGGGTATGCCCGGAAACAACTAATTCAATATTTTTTGGGAGTGTTTGAAAAAATGCACCGTCAGGATTGTGTTGTAGCAGAATGCTTAATCGATCTGCATCCTCCTTCTCATCAGAGAAAAATTCTTCAACATCTGGCCGTGTTGCTGACCACCAGTCTTCCTGACCGACCAGTTCGACCACATGCCCATCAATATTTATATCTATCGTTTCGTTCTCTAGCACGGTGACGCCATAGGATTCAAGCGCCGTGATATTGGCACGCGAATAATCATTCTCCCCCACTCGTCCATCATTACCAGCATGTTCGCGTTGCTCGCTCCAATGATAGTCATGATTGCCGAGTGTCGCATAGAATGGAATGATATCAGTCATCGTGCTCAGGGGCTCGAGGAATTGCACATCATCGGTTGAATTATAGATAAAATCTCCTGGCATCAATACAACATCAGGCTCAAGCTCTTCAATTACTTTTACGGCTCGTGCGACGAAATCGGACTGCTTGTACGGACCCACATGCCAATCAGTGACTAGCGCGATGCGCACGGCCGTATCCCTCGCAGGTGTTTTGCGTGGGATAAAGTACCTTTTTTGTTGTGTTTTCTCTAGACTCTTTCCTTCGAAAAAAAGGTTGGAATAATTGACCGTGATCATCCGTGGCTCGACAAATGATCCATACAGTACGATGATTTGACAGAAAAAAACAAAGATAAAAAACTTCTGTGCTACAGCACGATTCCGCAAAAATGGAATCATGAGAATTGCCAGCTCTACGACCAGTCCGAAGATAACCAGCGACCAGATGGCCGTATCAAAAAGTTGGGCAATTTCCATAGAACACTAGTATACCCCAAAAATGCTCTTTCGAATATTTACTCATAGACGAAAAACGAGTACCATACAGATATCTATGGCTATCAATTTCAATCAAGTGCTCAACAATCTCAAAGAAAAAGAAGACTATGTGGCAGATAAAATCACGGCTTTTGCGGGAAGCATGACCTTTGTACACGTGCATGCCGTATGGTTTTTGATATGGATTTTGTTTGGCTTGGGAATTTTTGGCGAAAAACTTAGTTTCGACACGTTTCCTTTTGGCTTACTGACACTGATCGTATCACTTGAAGCTATCTTTCTTTCAACTTTTGTCATGGTGAGCCAGAATAGAGAAGCCGAGCAACAAAAGATTCAGAATCAGCTCAATTTTATTCTTCAGAAGCAAGAAGAACAAGAAGTCAGAATTATCATGCAGACGCTCGAGCGGATTGCCGATAAGCACGGCGTTGCTATTGATGACCTCGTTGAAAAACTTGCACACAGTAAGAAAGCTACTGATATGGCCGTCGAAAAGATAGAGGAGTTTTAATATAGGTTTTGCTTTATTGAGCGCACAGTTGCTAGTACCTCATCCGCATGGTCGGCAGGGGTTACTTTTTCGAAAGCATGAGCAATGAGACCATCGGGATTGATAAGATAGGAGATACGTTTGGTGCCAGGAAATTTATCAGCCTGGTATTGCTCAATAACAGATTTAGAGGTATCGGCTAAAAGAATAAACGGAAGATTGTATTTTTCTTCAAATTTTTTATGACTTTTAACACTGTCTTTACTAATCCCCATAACGATAATGTCTTCTTCCTCGAATCCATCGTATACGTCACGAATCATACAGGCTTCTTTAGTACAGCCTGGGGTATCATCTTTTGGATAAAAATAAACAAGAATCCATGAACCCTGATATTCGGAGAGTGAATGCTCGTCGCCATTTTGATCGAGTAATGAGAAATCGGGTGCGGGGGTATTGATAGAAAGCATAGTGATATATTGAAAATAAGAATAAACACTCAGTAGTATACCAGAGAAGATACTTGAAAAAAGATGTAGGAAGTTTATTATCTGATCAGTTTCAGGCCATAGCATAGTGGTAGTGTGCGCCCATGGGGTGGGTGTGGCGGCGGTTCGATTCCGCCTGGCCTGACATTATACACATCGCGTCCGTGCGTCAGTACGGATCGCATTTGTATAACATAAACCAAACAGGCACTATAAGCCTGTGCTCGTAACCTTTCTCGTCGAACGAGGCGAGAAAGGTATACGGGTGATTCCGCCTGGCCTGACATGAAACAACCTAACCACCGGTATAACAAAAAGTTTCGCTTTCAACTTTTGGCGAATTGGATTATTGAAAACTACACGCCTTGTCGCGTGGCGGATATTGGAGGCGGCAAGGGTTTACTTTCGTATCTTCTCAACCAGGCTGGTTTTCAATCGACGGTAATTGATCCATTCGACCAAGAGCTCCCCCATAAATATAAAGACATCAACACGAGCAAGCGCATACTGATTCCTCGTGACGCGACGGTCCCACGGATTACGGCTCCTTTCGATTCCGAAATGGCAGTGGAATACGATCTTCTGATTAGCCTACATGCGCATGGGTGCAATATGATGATTATCGATGCGGCGACGACGTATCAAAAAGATTTTATCCTCCTCCCCTGCTGTGTTATCGATGAGCCTATTGAAGTCCAACATAATGTGAACTGGTTCGAGTCATTGGATATTTATGCCAAATATCATGGCCACGATACCGAGCGTGTACGCCTGCATTTCAAAGGGCAAAGTGAGGTTATTTACAAGACATCCTGAATCCATTCGTGAAACAAGTCTTTCAAGTTGTATTTTGCAACCTTGGCCATTTGAGGGGCAAGTGAGGTGCTCGTCATTCCTGGAATAGTATTGGTCTCAAGGAAATAGATAGTATTTTCTGGCGTCACTATAAAATCAGTTCTCGAGAGGTGGCGACACCCAAGTGTATTGTGGCAATTAACTGCTTGTCGTTGTAATTCTTTCGCCAGCTCTATAGATATTTCTGCTGGGCAAATCTCATGTGCTAGTTTAGCGGTATTATATTTCGAATTATAGTCAAAGAATTCAGATTGGGAGATAATCTCAGTGACAGGCAATGCTTTTGTTTCGCCATTTGTTTCTATTACCCCCACGGTAAACTCTCGTCCAGTGATTCTTTCTTCAATAAGAAAATCAATGTCTGGATATTGATTCACAAATTCAGAAAGTTCCTGAGGATTATTCACTACGGTTGTATATAGTGACGACCCCCCAGAGCGTGGTTTCACAAAACAGGCAGAGGAGATTGTTTCATGAGAAGAAAACTCACGCGCTACAGGTATCCCCGCTTGTGAAACAATTTCTTTTGCTTTTTGCTTATCGAGTGCCTGCTGGTGGCATGTGGGTATAGAAAAAATATATGGAATCCTTAGATTTTCTAACGCCTGCTGTACTTCTCCATCTTCTCCTCCAGCACCATGAATAATAGGAATTACTACATCGATATCAGCAAGCTGATCTTTGAGACGAGTAAGATCTTCAGGATAATCAAAGATAGCATCATCTGGAATCGACAGAAGACGTTGGATGTTTTGTGCCGATGCAAGAGAAACCTCTCGTTCGGATGAAGTACCACCAGTAATAATTGCAATCTTCATATCAAAATTATTATACAAAAATACCCCACTTGCGCGAGGTGTTTTTGTAGATAATTCCCTGAGTCGGGATGCTGGGATTCGAACCCAGAGTCACCTGTACCCAAAACAGGCATGTTAGCCGTTACACCACATCCCGACTCAAGGAATTACATAATCTATTTGAATATCAATGCTATGCCCCAAAACAGGCATGTTTGAGCTTGCCCTGAATTTATTTCAGGGTTACACCACATCCCGTGGCTGTGTGAATATTCCTCACAACGAGGCCAATACTAGCATTCATGATATACACAATCAAGCACATCAAATACTTGACATCTTATTTGTATAGTGTTTAATGAGATAAATCAAATTTTAAAATCATGAAAGCACAAGAAATTTCTCCAAAAGAAGAAAGTCTTCTTTTGGTTTTTTTAAGAAAAATACTAAATTTCTTCTTCCCGCAAAAGGAACAAGGGGAGATTAGGTATCCGGAAAGTTTATTAAATCGCAGAAATCTAAACTCTGTGGGAAATACGCGAGCATTAGAAATCCTAGAAATTCTTGCTCCAGATGCTCAAAAAGAAGATTGGGAAAAAGACGATGAGATGTCTCATTCTTCGCTTCTTTTTATTAAGAGTAAAAAAACAGGAGCTGGGATTATTGTCGGGCGCGAAGGAGTTTTCTTCTGCAAAGATGAATATATTGAAGATCCGCGTCCTTATTCTAAGCACGCACGAAAAAAAGTTTTCGCATATCTTCTTGATGCTAATATTGATATCAAGAGAATATTGAGCAATGCTTTTATGGTGCCAGGCGAAGAAAAAAGAGCTTTTCAGCAATTATGTAGTATTCATAGGTTGGAAAGTAAAAATTTTATTCCTGCTGAATATCTAACGCAGAGATAGATTTCAGCAAAAATTGAAAAAGAACCTTTAACCGATCGTTAAAGGTTCTTTTTGTTTTGTTAGTTTTTTTGATGTAAGTCTCATTCAAATACTTGACATCACTCATGTGCGGGTGTTTAATGATTCAAACAAATTTTTGAAAGATGAAAAAGAAAGATAAAATAGCGTACACGCTTTCTCGTTTACTTATGTGCACAAGCTGTAAAAATCGCTTTGAGAACATGCTTCCAGAAAATACTCGTTTGATATTATATGGAAAGGAGCGAGAATCTTTATTTACAGGAATTATAAAAAAAATTCCCCTAGTTCCTATACAAGGACTCACTCCACATCTTATTGGCAATATTCAACATGTAGGAGAAAATGTCTTCTTTGTGTCTGTTTGTGGTGTTGAGGGGTGCGGTTGGACATACCAAGGCGATACAACAAAAGTATCTTGTTCAGGCGAAATATTTCGCGAGCCAAAATTCCAAATTATTAAAAAAGAGGTTCTAGTCTTTTCACGAGAGGAATTTGAAGATCTTATAGAATCTTCCTCTTTGGAAATAAAAGAATATATGTATGAAATTTATCCGTATTTCATGCTTTAAAATCTAAAAAAGAAATTTTGCCAAAAAAGGAAATCAATCAGATTTCCTTTTTTGTTTCATGTGAAACCAATTTACAAATCCAAGTCTGATTCTCCATCATCTTCTCTTTTCGTGAAACGCGTGAAACATACAATTATATTTTTTAGTTGGATTTTTATAAAAAATGTTTCCCGTGAAACGTTTTTTCATGTGAAACATCCGATAATTGAACCAAGAATACAGGTTTCACGTGTGACGTTTCCATACTATTCTTCAGGATCTTCGATAATAATGTTTTTCATAAAACGTAAGTGTGCTTTTTTATATTTCTTATCAATTTGTATCAGAATAGCACTAAAGTGTGTTTCACATGAAACATTATGAGAAAAAATATAGTTTTCTGCACATTTTCTCAGTCTAATAAGTTTTTCACGTGAAACATTATATTCTGGCTTATACTGATTTTTATAAAGGACATTGTCATGTCTTATAGATGTCGTTTTAACTTCTACAAAATAAATCATAGTGTCCTTTTGTCCTATAATATCGATTTCTCCATCTTTGGTCGCAAAATTCCTCTCTAGTATAGAAAAACCATTCTTTTTAAGATACTCTACAGCGATTTGCTCGCCCCTTTCTCCCAGGCGCTGTTGGGAAGTGGTAAATACTTTTATCATATATCTTCATTATAAAAGTCACTTATTAATAATTTCAAGGACAGTATAAACTACTTTTTGTCTTTTAGAAACCTATGTTTATATCAAATTTAGTGTTTCACGTGAAACATATTATGTCTTTTTAGGTTAAAATGTCCTAAAAAGTGTCGTTTATCAACGTTATTGACAGTCTTTTCCACAGATTTTATGGTAAAAGGACATGTCTTATATGTCTCTTCCTGCAAAATACTTATATTTGATGTTGATCATTTGATTTTTAAATATTGTTGCTTCAATAATCTCTTGAGCCTTTTCCTCAAACGGTCGGAAACTTTTTGGAAGAATATTAAGAAGTTTTTTTGAAACTTCTTGTTCAGGGAATAAATCTGATCTTATTTTCCCCAAACGAATGAGATACCACGTCGCAATGAAAAGAGAACAAGGATATTTTCCTCGCTGTATATAAGAAATTAAATTGTTCTTTAGAGACTCATTTCTAATTAGATTGATAACTTTATCACAATAAGGAATAAGCTGTGATTCACGTATAACAATGTCTGGGCGCGATTGCTTTGAATCAAGCCATTCTATAAATTCATCATAATTAAAAGTTGGATCGGGAAAGGAATAATCGTCAACCATTACTACTAATGAATTTTTCTTTTTTTGAGTGTATGGCTTTAGGATTTCAAGAGCTAAAACATGCTCATCATTTATATGAGAGTTTGTATAAATATGAGCATACTCTATGGATAAGTCTTTCATAATCTACGATTATTTTAGCATAAGTGAAACTATTTTATGTGCACCTGCCAGGACTCGAACCTGGAATAACGGTTCCGAAGACCGTTGTGATATCCATTTCACCACAGGTGCGTGGTGTGTCATGCTACTTCAAGAAAATAAAAGCATTACGCATGTGGCATTATACGAGGGGATTACTAAATAGCAACCGGGCTTGCTCTTATCTATGCTTTTTGTATAATCTGCTCTGTACCATTTGCGGCTGTAGTTTAGTGGTAGAATACGTCCTTGCCATGGATGAGACGGGAGTTCGATTCTCCCCAGCCGCACCCAGTATAAAATAATCGGGGTACATTTTGCCCGTTATGTCTCAAATAAAAATAAATTTTAATACTCACATTCCAGTAAATGTTTCACGTGTAACAACGCTCCTTACCAAAGGAGGATTTGAAGCATACCTGGTCGGCGGTTGTGTGCGCGACTTGATTATGAATCGCGAGCCGAATGATTGGGATATCACCACCAATGCTGTTCCTGAGGATATCGTGAAACTTTTTGAATCACATGAATACCGTGTGGTGTATGAAAATAATTTTGGCACGGTTGCTCTTATTTTTGAAGAGGAAGAAGGGGAATCATCGACGCGGGTGATCGAGATTACTCCGTACCGTACCGAAGGCATCTATACCGATAATCGACGTCCGGATACGGTCGCTTTTGCCAAAACATTGGACGAAGATTTATCACGTCGCGACTTCACGTGCAACGCCTTGGCCTATGATCCTGTTTCACAGACACTCATCGATCAGTACGGCGGGGTTGCTGATATACAGACCCAGACACTGCGTGCGGTGGGAGAGGCACGGGAGCGTTTCACAGAAGATGCGTTGCGGATTATGAGAGCGGTGCGCTTTTCTGCTCAACTCAATTTCACACTTGCAGACGACATGATGGAGGCATTGTGTGAAACATCACATTTTCTTGAAAATATTTCATGGGAACGTATTCGTGATGAATTTACGAAAATTGTTATGACTCAGAATATCTATAATGGATTGAACCTGATGAAAGATATTGGCATTGCTCAATATGTTGTACCCGAATTAGCCGAGGGTATTGGTGTCGAACAAAATCGCAGTCATATCTATACTGTCTGGGAACACAATATCCGCGCAGGGCAAACGGCCGCTGAACAAGACTGGACACTACCTATTCGCTTGGCGGCGCTGTTTCACGATTGTGGCAAACCAGCGACTAAGCGCTATGATAAAAAACAAAAAGTTACGACATTTTATGGACATGAGGTCGTCGGTGCTCGTATGGTCAAACAGTTCCTCAAGCGCCTCAAGTACCCCAAGGAACTCTCAGAAACCGTCGTGAAACTCGTGCGCTATCATATGTTTTTCTCCGATCCCGACCAAATCACTCTATCTGCCGTACGACGCATGATACGTAATGTCGGCAAAGACCATATCTGGGATTTGATGAATGTACGCCGAAGTGACCGTATCGGCATGGGGCGTCCTAAGGCTGCGCCGTATCGCTTGCGTATGTATGAATCCATGATTGATGAAGCGCTACGGGACCCTATTGATGTAAAGATGCTCGCTATGAATGGAGATATTATGATTAAAGAAATGGGCATGAAACCAGGGAGGGAAATGGGTTGGATTCTCCATGCGCTCTTGGAAGAAGTCCTCGATGATCCATCAAAAAATAATCGTGAATATCTCGAAGGGCGCGTACGCGAGCTCGAACAACTCGACCGTGAAACACTTCAAAAAATAGGCGAACAGGGGAAAGAAATACAGAAAGAGGCCGATCAGGAAGCCGTGAAACACTTACGACATAAGCATAAGGTAAAATTTGAGGAATAAATTACCCTAAAAGAAAGACCCGCTATATATTCGTAAGACGGGCCTTTTTTCTTTTTTTGATAAAGAGATCCACCAAAGTGAAACCACAACACTATTATTGTGATAATACTTGCTCTCTTTATGAAAAGAAAAATCTTTGTTTTCATTACTATATTGAGTAATGCAAAATATATTTTCTGAGCAGCTGCGATCTTGAGCCACTTAGAAGATATGTATAATATCAATAGTAAGCTTGCTACAATCACAACATCCTCCTTTTTATTGTGTATAAAAAACTGTATCTTTTTTATTATAAAAAGAAATTATCAATCATGCAAAAAGAAATTACCCACATGTTTCACGCGGGTAACTTACTCAGTCTTTATCTTGTCTTTTTGAATGCTTCGTATCCGATAAATATTATCGTGATAAGCACTCTAGTACCTGCCAGCCAAGATGAGTATATATACCCATAAAAGAGGCAAACAAAACAGCAAAAAACTGCAACAGCAAATAATGCATCACGCCATGTCCGAGAAATCCATAGAAGATTTCCAAAAACAAAGAGCACGAGTGCAGCCATAAAAATAATGTACATACTTCCTCCTTTTCTTTCTACTATGAACTTTTTTAGAAGAGAAGTCAAAAAGAAGACCCCAACAAATGTTGGGGCCCAAATAAAATACGAGTCCGTATTTTATTTTTTCTTTTTGTTTTCTACTTTCTCATTGTCTATTTCAACAATGAGAAGCGTGAATTCGGGTTCAACTGGATTTGGTATTTCAAATTCAGCGTGGATATTTTCACCAACACTAATATTTGATTTACCTCCCGTCATTTGCAACTGCTCAAGGTGCTTTGTAAGTGCTCCTATGATTGCAATATCGTCAGTCTGTGATTCTGTTACACATTGTCTGCCTTCAATATTGTTGTCAGGCGCTGCTGGAGCAGCTGATGGTGTTTGATTCCCTGAAGAATTTGAAATAGCTTCCCAAAGTTGGGAAAGCATCCAAAAGAGGATCAAAATCACTGCTAGCAACAAACCTAGAGCGAGTAGCCATTTTCCAATATTCCAGAACCAAGCAGGTAGGGTAGAGTCCCCATAGCCCTTTTGTTCTGCCTGTTTCGGAGAAGATCTATAGCCTTCATCCAAGACAAGGATTTTTTGTGAATTTAATCCCGGGCTGGGTTCAACTACGCGGACACTTAATGCAGTTGGATAATAGTAATCGACTTTCTGTGATCCTTGGATTTGTAAGCCTGCACAGTTACTGAAATACGTTGGTACATTCAGGATTTCTCCCGGGTATATCCATACCCAAGGGCGTTGTTCACCATTAGGAAAATCTCTATATTCCAATCTACCAGATAATTCT
>JACKGA010000002.1:0-131795 GCA_020632195.1 Candidatus Nomurabacteria bacterium
TTACCGCTGATGAAAAGTTCAAGAAACAAAAGAATGGTATCGTGCGTAGATATGTCTACTATGGATGTACCAAGTTCAATGACAAGAAGTGTCAGTGTGGGTATTTAAGAGAAACCGATCTCATTGAACAACTCATTACTTTGTTTGATACCATATCTTTTAATGAAATAGGTATGAAGGATAAGATCAGACAAGCTCTTGAAGCACATCATGAGTTCCAAGAAGTAATATTGGGTGGAGAGGTGCAAAAGACTAAGGTCAATGAAATAGATATACGGAACTATGCCAAGTATATTCTGAAGAAGAAACCTATGGCACAGAAACGAGAACTTCTAGAACATCTGAAGAGTAAGATTATGATCAAGGAGAAGCAGGTGTATTTGAAATAGATTGGTAATCAAAAACAACCTCAAAAGGGGTTGTTTTTGATTGAATGTGAGCTCATACCAAAGTATTATATTTCAACGTTATTTATGGGCTGGTTCGTGCCCATGACGGGTGATGAAATTAAACCTCTCTAAAACGTTGAAATATATACCTCGATAGGGGTCACATGGGTGTTGCCTGACAGGGACTCGAACCCCGATTACTTGCGCCAGAAGCAAGTGTCCTACCGTTAGACGATCAGGCAATAATGTCCATAGATTATATGAATGGCGGGAGAAAATCAAATTCTCATTACATGATATAATCATCACATGAATAAAGAAAAAATACTTACACAACACATACTTACGAAGTATAATCCTCGTGCCATTTTCCTCCATGGCTCTCGGGCAAGCGGACACGCCCGGGAACATAGTGACTGGGATTTTGCCATTTTAGTTGATCAAGAATGTGAGACCTTTCGAGAAATAATTGAAGGTGAAAATATTGAAGTATTGCCGCTCGTAATGCCGCTCGATCAGAAGACTGCCCCATGGTGGCGCTGGCATGCTCTGCGACAAGGTAATGTAAAAATAATACATGACCCTGAGAATCTTGGCCCCGAACTTATTACAAAAGTCACCCAACACTATCATGAGCCTCTAGAAATTTCACATGAGCGTCTTCTTTCTAAAAAAGCTCGCTATCACACCGATATCGATAGTATGATTGATTATAAAGATGAGCCTGTGGCTTTTTTTAGAAAACTTGGTGCTTTTTATGAGCGTGCTTTGCGTTTTTGGTTTGAAATTCTTCACAAGAAAAATATGCCCCAGGTGTATCTTTCACTTCCTGAAATTAAAGAACAAGATCCAGAATATTTTGAATTGCTCAACACCCTCGCTGGGAACTCTTCAAATGAAGAAAAAATTGAAACTGCGCAAAAAACTTTACGCATGCTCTTTCCTGAAGAGTAGTTGTTTATTTACACGCCTTAATAAATTCATTAAACAGTGGATGTGGCGCCAGTGGTCTCGCTAGAAATTCTGGATGAAATTGAACCCCCACCATAAACGGGTGTTCTTTTTTAGGTAGTTCGGCAATCTCCATCAGCATGCCATCCGGTGATGTTCCTGAAAATATCAATCCTTTGTTGGTAAGTTGTTCAATATATTCGGGATTAACTTCGTAACGATGACGATGGCGTTCAACAATCGTAGTATCTTTATAAGCACGAAATGCATGTGTTCCCCTTTTGATAACACATGGACACGCCCCAAGACGCATACTGCCACCCATATCTTTATCTTTCAGCTTTGCGATTTGATCAGACAGAATCACAACAACAGGATGTGGGGTTTTTTCGTCTACCTCGGTGGTGTGTGCCTTACTAAGTTTAGCGACATTCCGAGCATATTCAACCACCATCAACTGCATTCCATAGCAGATACCAAAATATGGGATTTTATTCTTACGAGCGAATTCAATAACCTTAAGCGTATCGTCAATACCCCTTGATCCAAATCCTCCCGGCACGAGAATCCCATCATATTTTTTAAGTTTTTGGAGTTCGCGCTTGACTGTGAGGTTTTTTGTTTGAATCCAATGCAATACTGGTTTTATTTTTTGCTGATATGCTGAAATACGTAACGCTTCAATAATAGAAACATACGCGTCAGAAAGCACGTAGTCACCCGTGCTGAAATATTTACCTACAACAGCAATATGTACTTCGCGTACAGCTGTACGACGCTTGCGATTAAGGTCTTCCCATCCTTTCAAATCAGCAACACGCGCCCGCAAGCCTAGACGCTTGAGAAGATGTTTTCCGAGTCCA
The DNA here is from genome assembly GCA_020632195.1 of Candidatus Nomurabacteria bacterium. Lineage (GTDB taxonomy): Bacteria > Patescibacteriota > Minisyncoccia > Phycocordibacterales > UBA1006 > JACKGA01. The sequence continues at coordinate 2,204 of JACKGA010000002.1, forward strand.
TCTTTTTCAAAATTAATGGGCACTTGATAGATTGAATCAAGATCGGGTGCAGAAATAATATGTTCATACGGGACCCCCGTCATGCTCGACAATTTATTCTTTCGCTTTTCATCGACAGGAGCCTCAGCACGAGCAATGATAAAATCTGGCTGTACTCCGTATGAATTCATTTGGACAACCGCGTTTTGTAATGGCTTTGTTTTCATTTCTCCAATACTATTGGGTGCTGGCATATACCCCACCAAAACAAAACTCACATCCTGGGGATATTTAATCTTGAGCTGACGTGCAGCATCAATAAACAGGGCATTATTGTGTTCTCCAATGGTACCTCCGATCTCGATAACGAGCACATCTGGCTGCTGTTCTTTAACGAGCTTTTCCAGGCGGCGATGGATTTCCTGGGTGATATGATAGAGCGGATCAACACATTTCCCCTTGAACCCAAGCGATCGTTCCTTATCAATCACGTGTTTATACACCATACCACTGGTCATGTAATTATCGCGCGGAAGATTTTTGCCGAGAAAACGTTCATAGTTTCCCATATCTTGATCTGTTTCAAGACCAGAATCCATCACGAAGACTTCCCCGTGTTCGGTAGGATTCATGGTCCCCGCGTCTACATTCAAATAAGGATCAATTTTCATCAATGAGACATTGAGGTTACGCGCCTGAAGGATTGCCCCGATTGATGATGTCGTAATACCTTTACCAACACCCGACATAACACCTCCTACGACAAAAATATATTTTGTTGACTTGTTTTTTCTTTTCATACTCTATACAAAATTAAAGGCGGGAAAAATCCCGCCTTTGTGATTACTTATCTAGATACATCCATAATGCCAGTGCACTCGACAGTACTCCTAAAATAATTCCGATGGCCAAAAGCACGACAGCGAGTAAGAGGAAGTTTGAAATGAAGAAATCAAAGATATTGAATCCTCCAAAGAAAACACTAGTCTGCCCCGCCATCCATGACGTCAATGGGTACAAAATGATGATAGAGATGATCGCTGCAAAGACACCATACAACATACCAGCAAAATACAATGGCCCCTGAACGAAGCGGCGGCGTGCCCCCACCATTTGCATGATCGAAATTTCTTCACGAGAAGCATACATTGCCAAACGTAGTGTGTTGAATGTGATCAAAATTGAAAGTATTCCAAATACAACTGACAAGATCATGCCGAGTCGGCGCACCGAACCCATGGCATGACGCACACGTTCGATAATGCGTTCGTTTTGGTAATAGTTTACCTTTTCTATCAATGCCTGAGTCGTCGTTGGTAGTGGCCCTGAAAGTGAGAGGAATTCTGCAACATCTTCGTATTGTGACGGTTCATGGGCTCGGATATTCAAAGCTGATCCTAATGGATTTTCACCAAGCTCTTCCAAAGCTTGCAGTGTCAACGAATCGTTGGCGTGGCGTTCTCGGAATGATTCCAACGCAGCGTCACGAGAGACATACTCAACAGAGGCAACTTGTTCAAGATTCAGCAACTGATCTTGCACATCCAACACAACTTCTTCTGGTGCATTTGGTAAAAAATACACATTTACATCCACTTTCTGAGCAACTTGCTCGAGAGAAAAAGAAAGTACTGATTGGGTAAAAATCAGAAGAGCAATGATAAGAAGTGTCACCGTCAAAACAAAAACTGAAGCAAAGGTGACCGTCCCATTGCGCGTCATGTGTTGCCATGCTGATTTAAAAATACGTTGAGAGTTTTTCATAAATAAAAATAAATTTCTAAAGCTTAACTATTAATCATGAAGTGCTGCTTTATCAGTATCAATCGAATACGTACCCTTGGTATGATCTGCGACAATCGTACCGCCCTTGAGTGTGATCACACGTTTCTTGATATCATCGACGACGCTTTTGCTATGAGTAGTCAGAAGGACCGTCGTGCCTAATTCATTGATTTTTTTAAGAATACTTACTACGGTATGAGTTGCTGCTGGATCAAGATTACCCGTCGGCTCATCCGCAATGAGTACATCTGGCTGATGGACCATGGCGCGGGCAATAGCAACACGCTGCTGCTCTCCATCAGAAAGCTGATGCGGGAAACGATCCATCAAGTCCCCGAGCCCTACTAAATTCAGAGCGTACGGCACATCGGTGGCAATCACTTCATCGGTCTCACCCATTGCTTCAAGGACAAATGCGACGTTCTCAAAAGCAGTTTTGGTAGAGAGGAGTCGATAGTCCTGAAACACGACGCCAATGCGACGTCGGTGAAGTGGTAGTTCATAGGTTGGTAAACGATCAACATGATAGCCATCAAAGACCACCGTCCCTGATGTTGGTTTTTTCTCAGCCCAAAGATGCTTGAGAAGTGAAGACTTCCCTGCGCCTGAGTGACCGATGAATGTCACAAACTCTCCTGGCATCACTGAAAACGTCACATCATGCAATGCACGGTGTCCCGTATCTGTCACATGCGTGACATGTTGAAAATCAATTAAAGGTGCTTCTTTTTTATCAGACATAGATGTTAGGTATTATAGCGCAGATTATTTTTTTCGTCACGAAGAATTTTCTACAGCATAGATAGTCGCGTCTTGCACATGCCGAAACCGGTCTGCCTCAAGCTTCACACCCCCATACCAACGAACCACGCATACTGCAGTATTGATCATATTTTTCTTCAAAAGAATACGCAAAATTACATTTCCAGCACCTGTCTCACCATCATCATTTTTAGATTCATAAATCACACCATCATGAGCAATACGCACTGCCCAGCTATGATGAGTCGCCTTGTCATGTTTTTTCATACGCTTAGTACGCTGGAGGAATGTTTTAATCTCAACTCTATTTTTTACCCTACCGATTGCAACCGAATAGACTGACCCGCGATCAATAATGATCTTTTCAAAGTTTTGAAAATCTTTTATTGGAACATTTCCATCACCAAAATCTATGGGTTGTGTTTTATTCTTTGACATTATTCTGGCAGAAGATTATATGATTGAATATGCCCAACACACCTCCCAAGCGTGCCTATGGTAAAGAGCCCAACTGATTCAACAAATAAATCTGGTACGTCAAAATCTTGCATTACTTCAGCAACGACGGCTTCGGCTTCTCCCCTATTTGAAAACTTACAAAGAGTAATATGCGGAAATGAGTAGTATGTAAAAGGAAATCCATCAAGCGTGCTCTCAATTTCCTGAATATGAGATTCGGGATACTCTGGCGCATAGAGTGTAATGTGAGGAAACGGACCCGTGCTCGAAACAAAGAATTCTGACTCAACACACCGACGCAGTTTTTCAATAAAAGAAAACGTTTGCATTTGGGTAAACTCATCAGGAACAATGGTAGTATTGAGACGGATATATTTTGACATGATTACAGTATAGCATTATGCAATCTTATTTTTCCTCTGAACTCAATCGCTTGAGATATTGCGAAACACTCAAAATAATACCCATACTTGCGAGTGTAATAGCAAGCGACGTCCCTCCATGAGAGACGAAAATCAGCGGTAATCCACTTAATGGGAAAAGTCCGATAATCGAGGTGATATTTAAAAATGCTTGAATAATGACCAGCATTACCAACCCCGTGACCAGCAGTCGTGCAAACATGTTTGGTGCACGTCGTGCGATCCAGAGCCCACGCAAGGCAAAAATCACATAGAGAAGAACGAGGGTAACCGTCCCGACAAAACCAAGCTCCTCCCCTGCCACCGCAAAGACGGAGTCTCCCACGGGCTCAGGAAGGTATTGGAATTTTTGGATACTTTGCCCATACCCACGACCAGCAAGCCCTCCGGAACCCAAAGCAATAAAGCCCTGGCGTACTTGATATGAGGCGCCCTGTGGGTCGTGCCCTGGATTCATGAATGTTTTGACGCGAGCCAGTAGATATGGCCGCGCGACTACAAGAATACCTCCTGCTATGATTGCCAATGCAAACATGATTGCTAAATCACGCACCTTAGCACCTGATACGAAATATAAAATAACCCCCGTCCCAGCAATAACGAGGAATGTCCCAGTATCTGGTTGCAAAAGAAGGACAGCTCCAACAACCATAAACATAATAATCAAAGGCACAACACCATATTTAAATTGATGTAGTTTACGATGTGCCCATCCGTACCATGCTGATACATACATAACGAAAACGATTTTGAGAATTTCAGCAGGCTGGAATGACAAAGGCCCAAGTGAAATCCACCGTGTCGCGCCACCATGTGAAAGTGAAATTCCGGGTACAAATACCAATACAGTCAAGATAATTCCAACAATAAGAAGTATGAGTGCATAGGTGCGCCAAAATATATAAGGGATTTTAAAGGTAATATATCCAGCAATAGCTCCGCCAACCAAGCCTAGTACCAATTGACTTAAAAGCATGCGACGAAAAATATCTGGATTTTTAGGGACTACCGATAATGATGCTGAGACAAAAATAAAGAGTCCAACAATCACAAAGATCACGATAATCCAAAAAAAGGGCTTATCGAAGCGTGCCTCATGCCAGTATTGTCGTAATGTCTGAAACATAGAAAAAATACTTACTTATGAAAGAAGAGCGATAACAACGCCAAGCAAGGAAACCATCATAGTAAAAATCCAATAACGCATCACTACTTTCTCGCGACTCCACCCAATCGATTCAAAATAGTGATGGAGAGGTGAAATAGGATAGAGCTTTTTACCAAAATATTTCTTAGCAATAATTTGTGAAAACGAGGTAAACGATGTTGCTACCAGTGGAAACCCGATAATAAGAATCCAAAATGACTTATGTAAAAGAAAAGCAATGACAGGAAGTGTGAGCGTCAGTGCATACATACCCGTCTCTCCCATATAAAATCGCGCAGGGGCAATGTTGAACCACAGGAATGCAAGCAATCCACTAGCAATCACGAAGCACAACGCCGCGATATCGAACTGCTGTTGTGCAATGGCAATAAGGCCAAATGCAGCAAAAATAATAGCCAGCACCCCACCCGACAAACCATCCATACCATCAATTACCCTACTCGAAAAAGTACCCAACATAACAACAATAAAGTATGGGATAAACAGCCAGCCAATGTGCCATTCGCCAACAAAGGGCACGACGATTGATCGATAATCGAGTTTGATAAAAAACCAGGCAGCAAATGAAATAGCAACAACTAACGTTACACTAATAAGTGCCTTTCTACTAAATCCATGAATAAATTTTTCAAAACGATCACTATGAGCTTCTAAAATGTCTTCGGCAAGACCGAATACAGCACCAAATACAAAGGTGATAAGCGGTAAAAATGTTTGTCCTCGCGAAAGATAGTCGAGCTCTAAGAGAATCTCGTTTGGAAGCAAGCGTGACAAAGCAAATAAGACAAACGTCACCACAAGAACACTAGACCAAATAATGACCCCACCTACCCGTGGCGTGCTGGTCTCTGTGGTGCCATTATGTATTTTTCTATAAGATTCAGAAAATTCATCAGTATTATCTGTGTGGCGATTGACGCGCTTCCACATGCGCCGCGCATACATCCAGCGGGTGAGGCTCGGTGTCAGGACAATCCCTACAAGAAACGTAAGGATAGCTGGAATGCCAATTTTGAGAATGCTCGCAATCATATGTTCGAAGAATTATATCTGAATGAGGTCATATGCCAGGTCGACACTGGAAACAATTTTCTCCATATCGGTAAAACGCGATGTAAATCCTGACTTCATAACAACAACCCCCACCAATACACCAGGTGTCGGTTCTATAATGGCAAGCATATTTCCCCCCGCCAAATTCGTATATCCTGTTTTTACAAATCGGGCTCCTGGCAATGTTTCTACCTCCGGATAGGTGTGCTCGAGCATGTGCTGTCTTATTTCATACGTATTTTGTGTTGTGGATTCAGAAATGTTGGGTGAAGAAAAAAGAAGTTCCATAGCAATAGCGAGAATATCATGTGCAGATCCAGTGGTTGCACGTGCTGGGTCCTGAAAATCGTATCCTGAAGGGTCGTGCAGCGTAATCCCAAGATCGTGTTCACGAATATATTGCTGCATTGTTTCTACCAAGTCCCCATTTCCATGTCGAGCAAGCGCATCAGCAATATCGTTCGAGGAACTTACCAATAGCGCACTCAGAGCTTCTGTTACAGAAAAACATTCCCCGTCAGAAAAGCCTTGATCCCCAATAGCTGCAAGCGCCTGAGCATCCATACACACCTCTTGTCCAACAAATAAATCTGCCGATACACGTGCTGTGAGTATTTTTACAAGCGAAGCTAAATTGTAAGGAGTATAAGCATTGCGCTCAAAAAGAACCTGCTCGTTTTTAAAATCATAAACGTACACACTTGCACCACCGACACCGCTTTGTTGAATAAGTGCCGCCACGAGATCACTACGCAACTGCTGTAAAGCTTGCTCATGTTGTTCAGTAATGCTGGTGATCTTTTCATTAGCCTCAGCACGGACGCGTCCTTGCTGAGTAGCAGAGACACCCATCACGACGAACAAAAGTGCACAGCCAACAGCAAGACATATTTTGTATGGTGTCGTATTTTTCATAAAAATTATTCTTGAATATCATCTTCGATTCCTTCACGAAGCTCTTCCAGGCGCGCCATACATGCTTCATATTCTGGTAAGTCTTCGATACGTGAAATACCTAGGAACGTAAACGTATCGTTAGACGCTTGGTACAGTGAACGTCGTTTATCATCGGGGTTATCTTTCTTCTCAATCAATCCTCGAACAAGCAAATTACGCAACATGAATTGCGAATTCACGCCACGAATATGATCAATTTCTGTTTTAAGCAATGGTCCGCTATAAAGGATAATCGCGAGTGTCTCGAGTGCCGCCTTGGAAAGAGGTGTTGTCACTTCACGGGTATAGAGTATTTCGATCAATGTTGCCATATCGGGATGAGTGGCAAGCATGACATTGTCGTCATGTTCCACAAGAACAATACCCTGCCCTCTCATGTGTTCACGCAGGTCAGCAATACCCGCAACAATATCCTGGCGCGGTACCTCGAGTGTCTTGGCAAGCCACGTGATCGAAACGGCGTCGGTACGAACAAATAAAAGACTTTGGATTTGTGCAGCAAGAGAAAGCGTATTCATAGAAAAAATTTACGAAGCGTTAATAATAATATCATCAAAAAGCGTATTTTGCTCGACGGCGATCACACTGTTGCGAACCATTTCCAACATCGCAAGAAAACCAACGATAGAATACACTTTTTGTTCGCGAGGGGTTGCGTCTGTCAGTGGAGCTTTTGCAAATTCTTTAAAAGAAATATTCATTGCCTTCGTCATGCGTTCTTTAAGGTTTTCTACCATGTCATTAATGTGAACACTCGCTGTACGCACGCGTACTTCTGGTAATATCTGTTGTTCTTCCTCGTGGATATCATCCAAGCCAAGTATTGCTGATACAAAGTTGCCCGGCTGCATGGCTGCTGCGTCTGGTGAAAACACCGTAATGCGACGCATTTTGAAAGGACGCGTAAACATAGACGGTGTGCCAAACAATGGCTTGATCTGCTCTGCCTGATCGCGGAATATCTGGTACAGCTTGAGTCGTCGCTGTAACGCATCGATGCTTTCTTCTTCCTCATCGGTCAGTTCGAGCGACGGAAGGAGTGAACGTGATTTGATCAAAAGCAACGTCGAAGCAACATACAAAAAATGTGTAATGTAGGAATAGTCGTGCTGACGATTATTCTTGATATACGCAACATATTCGTCGGTAACTTCTGCCAACGAAACATCATTAATCGGCATTTTGCGATCTTGAATCATGTTCAATAAGACCTCGATAGGCCCTTCGAATTCCCCGACTGATACCAGTGGGTGTGGCTGTGTGGAAGTGTCTTGCATGACAGTATTGTATGCTATAGAGTGAAAGAAACCAAATCGAACTAATATGGAAATAATAATTAAAACACGTTTCCAGATGCTCACAGAGCTCGTGGAGGCAAAAAAGATTTCTTGGATCGAGGCAATGTTTATGAATCATAATATTCTGATCGACCAATACAAAAAGTTTAAAAATTCTCTTTAAGGATATTACGGGGCTACAGCTAAGTAGTCCCGTTTAATGTTTAGGCATATCTAGAAATTATGTGTTGCTGTGGAAAACTTTTACTTGCAGAGAATTATGGGCGTGTTAGAAAGGAAATATGCAAAAGAGTTATTACAACACATGGTTCAAGCACATTTGCCGATTTGCCCCGCAATCGAGTGTTTGTCTATGTGTTGGAATATAAGTGTAAAGAATCTCTTTCTTATATCCAAACTATAAACAAGCTCTCGATTCCTCGAGAGCTTGTTTTGTTCAAATAGATTGCCCTTTTATAATTAAATATTAGACAGGAAAATCTATTTTTTATCTTGTATTCTTAAACTAAAAAATAAAAAACAATGGAAGCAAATCACAATACTTCGACCGCGGCCAATACTGGCGCAAAAATTACTAACTCAAGATTTCCTGAAGGCTACATAGTAAAGGATTTTCATATCCAATCTATGAACCCTAAAGAATTTTGGGAATTTCTCAAACTCACTCATCCAATTATGGATGAATTTTTGGAGGAACCGATCAATGGGCATGCAGACTTCATGCTCTTCAAGTATGACAAGGCAAACATGCACTGCAATGTGCTCTATCACAACGAAACCCCTATTGGACACTCGATGTATTACATCGAAAAAACACAGTGGGGTACTATTATGTATCGTTGGAATACCAATTTATTGTTTGACTACCAAGGATTAGGCTTATATAAGCCCCTTATTGAACACAGTCTAGAGCCATTGCGAAGCAAAATTGATTTCTTGGTTTTTAAAACACAAAACCCAAGAGTATTAAGCGGCTTGTCCAAAATAGCAGGTGGGCAAGCGTATCCAGACTATTCTAAGCCAGATATGAAAATCTCCGAAGAAATTAGAGATATGGCAAGCTATTATGCTGGGGGTAAGAAATTAAGTAACCACTTAGTGTTACGCCATCCAGTATATGCACAACTGAATCCATCAAAAGATTTTCATTCAACTAGCAACGTTGAATTGAAAAATTTTATGGAGTCAGCAATGGGAGCACGAGTAGATGTGCTCCATTCAAATTGCTTTCAAGTTATCTGTGAGATAAAGAAATAACTTTCTGCCTAAATTTACCCATCTTATCTTTATTTTTAAGATGGGTTTTTATTTGTGAAAAAATATTTTCTTATGCTACACTCTCATGTATATATGCTCAAAAATTTTCCTTACATCGAAATATCAGGCGATGCGCACGAACGTGGACTCCAACACGGATCACAGTTAAAAGAGCGTATTCATGCGAATATTGCTTTTTATAAAAAAATTATTAAAGCTTCAGAAGAAGACTTGCTGCTAAAGGTAAAGCATTTCCAAAAAATTATTCAAGGTTTTAATTATGAATATGCGATTGAGATAGATGCTATCGCCGAAGGTGCGTCAGTAGATCCGGTATGGGTTTATATGATTAATGCGCGATCAGAACTCATTGATCATTTTAATGAATGTACTTCTTTTTTCTTTAAAGAAAGCTCTCTTTTGGCACAAAATTGGGATTGGGCAGAAACGAGTGAGAATCTTGTTGTTGTCATGAGAGTAACTAATGAAAATGGAAATACGTTTATACACCTCACTGAGCCAGGTATGCTAGGCAAAATTGGCTTTAACGATAAAGGTATTGGGGTGTGCTTAAATTTCCTTGCGTCGAGCAAGCCTCTCTTGGGGATACCTGTTCACATACTGCTGCGAAGTGTATTGGATTCGCAAACTTTCGAGGAAGCAAAGGACACGATCAAGACTCATGCTCAAAATACTGCCGGGAACCTCTTGATAGCAGATGCTGAGGGTTCGTATGTAAATTTTGAAATGTCTGGTGAGCACATCTTTGAATATGATTCCGATACATCTGTAGTCTGTCACACCAACCACTTCCATATGCAAGATAATAAAGATCCTGATAAGTTTGCAAACTCAATGCAGCGATTTAAACGCGCTAATTACCTAGCAAGCAATATTCAAAAATTTTCAATCGACGAAGCAAAAAATATACTCGCAGATAAAGAAGACAAGGCTTCTGCATTGTGTCGTGTCTATCACAAAAACGAAACGATCGGTAATGTTGGTACTATTGTAAGTATTGTTATGGACCTTTCAAATAAGACACTTCACATTACTGATGGCAACCCACATGAAAACGATTATGCTATGGTACGACTTTAGCTCGCAGATTTTAGAGATTACTTTCCTTCAAAAAACATCCGGCTAAATTTCAGTGCCTTGTTCAGCAATGAAATACGGAAATTTTCGTGCACACCATGCATATTACAATCATCTCCTGCCATAGATACCGACAATACATTTTTCTTGAGAGTGTTTTTGAAATCAGTAAAAATAGGGATTGATCCGCCACAGTGATTAAAAGCAACTTCTTTACCATATGCTTTTTTGAGGAGCTTTCGTACGTGTAGCGCCATGGGTGTATCTATCGGAAATCCGACAGCATCACCATGACCTTCAATTTCTACGACAGCCTCTACGTATGGCGGGGTATTCTTTTTGATATGTTGTGCAACCGACTTCATCACAGCGGCTGTTTTTTGCCCCATAACCGTACGAATATTGATACGCGCATCAGCATAATCCGGTACGATATTTTGAAAACCAATACCCGTATATCCAGTATTGATACCAGAAATTTCCAGGGCTGGGCGCAACCCTGTTTGAGTGAAGAAATCATTTCCCTTTTCACACAAAAGGGTTTTCACTCCGCCGAGTTTTTTAATGCCTGCGGCACTTCCCAGGCCTTTGTTATTCTTACGCTGAGCATCAGTTATTGTTGGTGCACCTTTGTAAAAACCAGATACACTAACTTTATTATTCTTATCTTTCAGAGTTGCCAACATTTCCGTCATTGCCTGGGATGCACTTGGCACAGCCCCTCCCCAGATTCCTGAGTGAAATGCGTTTGGTGCAGTCCGGTAGGTTACTTTTATGTTTCCTCCACCTCGGAATGTTAGATCTATGGTTGGGCGATCATCGATCGTCTCACCATCCGATACCATAATATGGTCACATGCCATAAGGCTTGCGTATTCTTTGAGTAAAAGAGGAAGTTCATCGTTGCCTGATTCTTCATTCCCCTCAATCAAAAATTTTACATTATACGCAAGCTGTCCCTTTTTTATCAAATCAAGCACAGTATAAATATGGACCATGACCTGCCCTTTATTATCTATAGCTCCACGAGCAATTAATTGCGTCTTGGTCTCTGTGAGTGTGAATGGGTCTAAATCCCAGCCATCAGATTTTTTTGCAGGCTGCACATCATAGTGACCATAGATCAAAATAGTTTCATAAGAAGAATCAGCAACATAACTTGCAAACACAACAGGGTTTGTCGTCTCTCCCTTGAGAAGCTTGGTTTTGAAACCTGATTCTGAAAAAATATCTTTCAGCCACTGTGCTGTTGCTTTAGACTCTTTTGCAAAAGCTGGGTCAGTTGAAATACTTTTGAAAGAGATAAATTCTTTTAATAATCTTGTGTACTCTTTTGGTAGCGTGCTCATAAACGTAAAAATTATATTAAATAGTAAATTCTCCTTTTTGATAAATAATTTTTTCTTTTCCATTTTTCAAATATGCCGTCACGGTCCGATCGGTTGTTGATACCATATCTTCATGAAGCGATGAAATATTGAATCCAAGTTTTTCTTTTTGTGTTGGTGTAAGTTTTGATGGATCTTTGCTATACGAATCGGCATAGGCTGCCCCCAGTGCAATGTGTGTATTACCATATGCTCCTCCTCTATTTTCATCATACAGGGTATTCGCCATATTTTTGGTAATCCGTGATATGCGTCGATCGGTAAGAGAAAATTCACCAATTTTATTCCCGTTCTTAATCTCTATCATCGCCTGGAGAGTTTTATTATTCTTTTTCGCAGAAGCCTTGCTGAGAAGTCCTTTTTTAAATTCGAGATGTATTCCTTCAATTTTTTGTTGATTGTAATACAACGGCTCGCTGAATCGTATCCACCCTTCGGTGCCACGCCAATCAGGACTAATGAACACTTCAAAGGTCGGCACATTGTGCCCGCTCCCCGCAAGCCATTTCCGGTCTTGTCCGACCGAGATCCATAAATCAACGTCGTTGCCAAGAATATGAAGTTTTTCAATATCAAGGCTCGTAAGCTTTCGCCGGACACGCTCTATTTCTTTATAGAGAATTTTATGTTCGGCAATAGGATCTTTTTTGTCGAGATAGCATGCCTTGATGATTTGCTGCCAATATTCTTTCAATGTTAATCCTGCAGCCTCGGCCATGGCTGGTGTCCCGTAGAGCGCCAATGTCCACGAGAGCTTACCAGCGAGTTCTTTTGGCGTACGGTAATCGCGATAATACGGCCCCGAGGTCGCCTCCTGATACCATGCCATATGTTGAGCTGGCACGTGTTTCATAGTATCCAAGGAGGCATAGCTGAGGATAAGAAGCTCATGGTCACTATCGGCGATAATGCCTTTGAAATAATTATGTGGCGTAAACGAAAGTTGCTTTTTTGATCCATGCTGAAGGAAATACGGCGTTGCTCCATGGCGCACCGATTCATCGGGTAAATAATTGAGAATCGGATATCCGCCAGCGTCAGTCACTGCTTCGACACAGGCCATCACCAATGACTTGGCAGATTCCCAGCCGAGGATTCTCACGACGTCGCCTTTTTTCATTCCTTTGCCAGAATTGAGTGCAAAGTTAACCAAAAGCTCCGCGTATTTTTTAAGAATTTTTTTAGAAGGTGTGTAGGGTTTTTGTGACATATACCTCCGAGTATACCATCACACATTATTTATCCAATATGTGTATATTCACCACCTGCAGACAATGGAACGAACTGGGTTTCGTGTATTGCAAAAGCATGATCGGCAATTCTCATGTGAGTGTCTTGTAGTGCTGGGACAAGGATTGACTCGTGCATAGGAATCACTACTCGCGCGCCAAGTGACCCAGCCCAAACAATACTTTTTTTCGCCTGGGTAAAGGGTCCCGCAATACAAAACATTGCAACTTCAGGAGTAAAATCAAGTGGGTTAAAAGCGTCCCCTGGGAAAAATACTTTTTCATTGATATAAAAACCAATGTTTTTGACCATACCGAATTGATTATAAATTTCTTCATGCCATTCCCCTACGGCCCGTATGGTGATTCCCTCATACTCAAGAATATCCCCATCTGTCATGATTTCTGATTCAATATTTTCATCTTGTAAAAGGTCGTAAACAGATTCATTGGTATAAATTTTTAAATCAGGATTGAGATCGAGAAGTTTTTGTATATTTTCCACCTGGTAGTGATCTCCATGTTCATGCGAAAGCAATAACACATCTGCTCGTAGCAAATCAACAGGATCGACAAAACTTCCTGGATCGGTAATGAAAACGATACCGTCAGTAGTAATAGTAAAGCAGCAGTGGTTGATTTTTTTGATAAGCATAGCAACTATATTATATCACATGCAAAAACACCCAGACATCAGATGGTGCGGGGTGTTTTCTAAAAAAGTTAAAGTTATTTTTCTTCTTTCACGCTACGCTTGATCATAATTCCTAATTCATCAAGCTGAACATCAGAAACTGGAGCAGGCGCATTCATCAATGGATCGCGTCCTCCTCGTGTTTTTGGAAATGGAATCACTTCACGAATATTTGGCTCACCTTGGAGGATCATTACCAAACGATCAAACCCCCATGCAATACCTCCATGTGGCGGACATCCCGAACCAAGAGCTTTTAACATATGTCCAAAATTTGCTTCGATTTTTTCTGGCGCATGTCCAAGAATTTCTAAAATCGAACGCAAAATTGCAGGATCATGTGCACGGATACTTCCTCCTCCAATCTCATATCCATTGAGCGTTATGTCGTATTGGGCAGCAATAATTTCACCAATATTTTCTTTCTTCTTCAAATTCTCTACATGTTCTGGTTTTGAAAGTGAAAATGGATTGTGAGTAAATGTCCATTCTCCAACCGCCTGTGGATCATCACTATCGGCTGTTTTTTCAAAGAATGGAAAATCAACCACCCAACAAAATGCCAGGAGATTCGGATCATCTTTGTCTTCACGAATATCTGGTCGATCGTTTCCATGTTTTTCCATTGCTTCAGCATATGTCATGCGTGGAAACGGAATCTGTTGAATACGTTTTTCTGGATACAGTTTTTCAACAATTTTGATAAGAAGTGCTTCATTGAGCTGGAGAATATCCTCCTCGGTAACAAAACTCATTTCGAGGTCCATTTGCGTAAATTCTGGCTGACGATCACCACGCAAATCTTCGTCGCGCATACAGCGCGCCATTTGGAAATATTTTTCCATACCCGACGCCATCAACATTTGCTTGTATTGCTGTGGCGATTGTGGCAATGCATAGAAATTCCCTGGCATCAAACGAGCTGGAACTACATAGTCGCGCGCGCCCTCGGGGGTTGATTTTGTAAAAATTGGTGTTTCGATCTCAGTAAAACCTTGTCCTGTCAATTCTTCGCGAATCATCTGTGCAACCTTGCCACGCATACGAATATTGTTTTGCATACGTTCAGTACGCAGGTCGATATATCGATTTTCAAGGCGCGTTTCTTCATTAATCTCCATAGTATCTTCTACTATTTCAAATGCAGGTGTTTCTGCCTGATTAAGCACTTCAATCCCTGTAATTTCGAGTTCAATGTCGCCGTTTACCACACTCTCTTTACGCATTTTCTCTGGTCGTTCATTTACTTTTCCAGTTATGGCTACTACCCATTCTGGACGCAAAGTCTTGGCAATCTCAAGGATTTCTGGTTTACCAAAAACAACCCCCTGGACAAATCCAGTCATATCACGAAAATCAAAGAAAACCATTTTTCCTTGATCTCGATAGACATGGACCCACCCTTTAATAATTACCTCTTCGCCTTTCTTTGGTGAAAGGTCTTTAATATATGTTCGTTGCATATATTTGTCTCGGAGTCATTTGTATTTGCAATTTCGAAATAAAAAATCGCCTCTACAAACTTACCAAATTATGTCTGATAAATTTGTAGGGACGATCTTGGTATCCAAGCCCGCGGTGCCACCCCACTTTTCGACCGTATCCAATATATACATATCGAACACTGAACACTTTTTTACAGCTGTGTCGGGCTTACCCGGGAGATTCTACTGGGCATTATTTCACAATGCTTTTCTTCCTCCGCCTCGGCAGTGTCTGCTGCGTCATTGGCGTCTCTCTACTATAGCAGTGTATTCTTATTTTTCAAAATCAAATGATATACTTTGATATATGGAAAGGTATTTCTCAAGACGAAACACTATTGAAATAATTCTAGGGATTATTTTGAGTATCACAGTGGTAGAAGTTATCATGATGCAACCTTCCCTCTCAGAGCTCTCCAGTGGATTTCAGCTACTGATTGCAACAGCATTACAAGCACTACTCTGGTTTCTATCCTTGCGCCTATCTTTAGAAGAAAAGTTTTCTTGGAAAAGCATTGGCATGAAAGCCATCTCTTGGAGATGGGTTGCTGTGGCATCTGGAATCGCCCTTTTGTGGCTCCTACGCATTTTTATTCTTGGACCACTGGCTACACTCCCCTTCTTTCAGAATGGCATTGATGCCCTACAAAGTATCATGACTTTCTCGCAAATCCATGAATATATTCTTTTTGGGATCTGTGCAATTATCATAGCGCCGGTTATCGAAGAGATCATTTTCAGGGGGTTTTTCTACCGTATCATGCGTGCGCATATGCCAATAGGGTCAGCTATTCTCGGCAGTGCAATGATTTTTGGCATGATGCATATAATTCCCCTCTATGCATTGAACGGTTTTCTTGTGGGCATTCCTCTCGCGTGGTTATTTGAAAAGACACAATCTCTTATTCCTGGAATACTTATGCACGCTCTCAATAATACTATAATGTTTATACTCATGATAATATTGACAGGGATACGATAGATAAAAACCTTGCACAATAACCCATAATTTCCTATACTTGCCCACGCATGTATGCATTTGTCGGAGTAGCTCAGATGGTTAGAGCGCAGCACTCATAACGCTGAGGTCGTGAGTTCAATCCTCACCTCCGACACACGTCTTGTCCATCTAGATTTTTGTGATACAATCGCTGGGTCTGAAAAGGACATATATGCAGCGGTAGCTCAACTGGTTAGAGCACCCGCCTGTCACGCGGGAGGTTGCGAGTTCGAGTCTCGTCCGTTGCGCATAATAATAAAATCCTATAGAAAATATAGGATTTTATTATTTGCATGAGCACTTCTTTTATGCTACAGTCCTCATCATTCATCGCGGGATAGAGTAATGGTATCTCGTCAGGCTCATAACCTGAAGACCCTGGTTCGAATCCAGGTCCCGCAACAATGAAGAAAAACCCACGCAAATGCGTGGGTTTTTCTGTAGCTTGTTTTTTACTGTATAATTAACATTATGAAAACACTTGACCAAACATTTAATTTTACCCCAGAAAACAACCCCAAGAAGATTGAGAGAGATATTTCAATTGAGGAAGATCTTGATATTGCTGTCACGCTCACAAAAATGGAGGTTGCAGACTTTGAAGTGTATGATCTTTCGTTTATTGAAAAGGATGCTGGTTATGTAATGACGAATAAAGGACTTGCTGTATATAATAAAATTGTTGATGCTCTTTTTGATTTTTTGGCAACTACACAGAAAAAGAACAAGATGGATGCTCTTGTCTTTACTGGCTCTACAAATTCATTAAGTAAAAACGAGCAGTCTTCATTAGACCAAGCGGTAAATAATTTTTTAGAATCTATTGGAAAAAATCCAAATTTACTCGATGGCTTTTACCATGAAGAAGATGAGGCATCTGTAAGCATAGAAGGTGCGAATATACTTATTAGTAGAGAAAAAGAAAATTTTAAATGTTCAATTCAGGAATTATTTCCAACATCACCAAGTGAGCCAGAGGACTACCAAGAGTTGAGAGATCGTATTCCAGAATGGTTCGGGCGTGAGATATCTAGATATTTGGACCTTCTCGATGAAGAATTATTGATTAAAAACTTTTCAAAAGAAATTGAAGATAAGAAGCGTAAGCAAAGAAATATTCTTTTCAAAAGAACTCTTTCAAAAATGAATATGAATTATGAAGAAGACAATGCAGATAAAATTGTTGTATATCTTAATGATAATATTGACGCTTTACGGAATGCCCTTATATTAAAAGACTAAAATCCTTAAGTGACCTATTTACCCTATATACCCATACTGCCGAAAAATACTTTCATAGATCTTGAATGCTTGCCATGCTTGAGTCTGGGTAAGTTGGTATGCTAATCCCTCATGAGCAATACGGTTACGCATGAGGTGTACATGCCATGCTTGTTGGAGCATGGGAAAATGTCCTGGATGAATGTTTTTAAGCCGTTCGCCCAAATTGGCACCAGGGAAACCAAGGCGTAGCGTCAGATCTTCGAGCATCGTATCAGCTTCGATGATGCCAAGCCGCCAATCTCCTTCGCTTGATGATGAAAATAATTGCTCAACCTTGCTCCAGCGTGTCTCGTGGACATGCTCAGGGCGAGGGCGTACGAATCGCTCATGTAAAAGCCGATCATCTTCTCGAGCATATTCACGTTCGCGTAGAATAATGTAAATAATAAAAACGAGTCCAATAACACCCAGAACAATAAAGAAGAATTGCACTCCCGAAATACGTGTAATAGGTTCTGGATGGAAACTCGTCGGTATATGCACCTCGGGTGTACGCGGTGTTCCACCACGCAAAAGAGTTTGTAAGATATTCCCTATACCACGAAAAAGCCCTCCAATTGCTTCGAAGATTCCCGTAAATAAACGTGTCATAAATGAAAAATACAGCATAGATGGTTATGGCTCTTATTATACTATAAAATATTCTATGCGTATTTGTTTTAAAAAGAACTCATTATGAGTTCTTTTTTGCAAAGGCTTCTTCAAATTTCTTTCCAATAATGAAAAGATTTTCGTCATGGAAATGAGGTGCCATAAATTGCATCGAAAGAGGCATGTCTTCAGGGCTCTTCCCTGTTGGTATCGAAATAGCGGGAGTGCCGGTGATATTCGATGGTACCGTAAAGAGGTCTGCCGCATACATAGCGATCGGATCAGCTTTTTCTCCAAATTTGAAAGCATCGGTAGGCGATGTCGGTGTCGCGATAATGTCAACCTCTTGGAATGCTTGGCGTAGCTCTTCGGTAATCAGTGTCCGCACTTTTGTCGCTTTAGTATAATACGCATCACGATATCCAGCAGATAAAACATATGTACCCATAAGGATACGTCGACGCGCCTCGGGGCCGAAGCCTTCAGCTTTTGTCTCAAAATATGAATCAATGAGATTTTTCCCTGTTTTAGAAAATCCATACCGAATACCATCATATCGGGAAAGATTCGTAGAAACTTCCGCTGGTAGCACAATGTAATACACTGGCAATGAGAGAGCGATATGTGGTAAGTCAATATCTTTGATCTCATAACCAACTTCACGCAACGCATCAAGTCCTTTTTCAAAATCTTCCAAAACATAGTCAGTTACCCCATCAGACTGCAAGAAAGCTCGTGGTACACCGATAACTTTTGGCTCATGAGCTGGAATATACTTTTTACGATCGTCGTATGGTGCATTAGTAGCATCCATAGGATCGTAACTTGAAAGGACATCATGCACGATACCAGTATCGGCAACGGTGCGTGTCAGTGGTCCAATCGTATCCAAGCTACTCCCCATAGCCATCAATCCATGGCGCGACACTACTCCGTAGGTAGGCTTGTATCCGACTGTCCCGCAGAATCCTGCGGGCTGGCGAATAGAACCAGCCGTATCGGACCCAAGGGTAAAAAGCGCCATATCAGCAGCCACTGCAGCAGCCGAACCACCCGATGTCCCACCAGGGACACGCGATGTATCATGTGGATTTTTTGTTGGTCCATAGTATGAAAACTCAGTAGATGAACCCATAGCGAATTCATCCATATTCGCACGCCCGAGTGCAATCGCACCTTGGTCTTTCAACATCTCTACTACATGAGAATCATATGTTGCCGTATAATTCTGTAGCATCTTTGAGGCAGCGCCGGCAATTTGTCCTTCATAAAGAATATTATCCTTCAAAAGATATGGGATACCTGTCAGTGCTTTTGCTTTGCCGGCATCGATCATGCTTTGTGCGATTTCAACCTGCTTATCAATATTGGTAAAAAGTCCAACAACGGCATTAAGTTCGCCATTTCTCTTTTCAATATTTCCGAGATAATAATCAGCTAATGCACGCACGGTGACTTCTTTGGAGTCAAGAAGTTTTCGAGCTTTTTCAATTGTAAGATTTTCTAAATTCATATCGCTTTTATTCTTTATTTCTAAAGCACTTTTTGAACTTTTACAAAATCACCTTCGCGATGTGGCGCCTCGTCTAGTAATGACTCAGTAAAGGTATGTGCTGGATAGGGATCCATATCCGGACGCATGACATTCTTGACCATATCCATGGATTCGATATGTGCAGGAATTTCTACATCAGCAACTTGTCCTACATACCCTAGAATATTCTCCAGGTCTTTTTGTAATGCGTCTTTTTCTGCATCAGTTGCACCAATACGTGACAAAGCGCAGAGGTTGTCGATTTCTTCACGAGTAATCATGGTGAATAGTATAGCGGAGTTGTGGTGAGTAAGAAAGTTGACAAAATAAATTCTATTGTCATAGTGTAAAAAATTGTTACTTATGAAAATGAAAAAAGAATATCACCCACTCCTCTATACACTTATCGGTTTAGAGGAGCTTATAAAAATCTCTAAACGATATGAGAAAGAATCCTATCCTTTCTGGAAATTTGAATTATTGCCTCATTATCTTATATCCGCACACCAACCCCCAGAGAGACAAAAACTTTTAAAAGTATTCGATTCCTTAATTCCTGGGTTTTATGGCTGGTGTTATCGATTCGATTTCCCACCATTCAAATCACTACTCAATGATTATGGTATAGCAATCATCAGCAAACCAAATCCAATTCTAGAAACAACTACTGGATATATTTGGATTTTGAAGAATTTTTCACGCAAAGACTTCCTCGAGGCAGGATTGGACCAAGAAATAGTTTCTCTTATAAGAAAGGCTACAAAGAATATGTTGGACAAGAAGCCAAACTTTATGAACTATAAAACTGTTGATCATATTATTTTTTCTTTGAATTGTGGAACTTTTCAACATTTTAAAGGAGGGTTGTACTCACATATAGAACCCCTCAGAGACGAATTTATGGGAGAATTTCTTAATGAATTTTCTCCTTTCAGACCCCTCTAGATTAGAGACTAATGGCTCGGTAATATAATCGAGCCATTTGTTTTAC
Source organism: Candidatus Nomurabacteria bacterium (assembly GCA_020632195.1). GTDB lineage: Bacteria > Patescibacteriota > Minisyncoccia > Phycocordibacterales > UBA1006 > JACKGA01. Next base: position 22,637 of record JACKGA010000002.1, read on the forward strand.
AACATTTTCTTAAACTCTTCTTCATCAATCACTTCAACCTCCAGCTCCTCTGCTTTCTGCAATTTTGACCCAGCTTTCTCTCCTGCTAGTACATAATCAGTATTTTTTGAAACCGAACTTGCTACCTTGCCGCCATGTTGGATAACAAGTTCTTTTGCTTCGTCGCGCGACAGTGTCGGGAGTGTGCCAGTAATAACAAATGTTTTGCCCTGAAAAGTAGTTTTAGACTTTGATTTTTTGATGTTGAGTGAAATATGTTTAAGAAGCCTTTTAACAAAATCAATATTTTCTCTATCTTCAAAAAATTCAATAAAACTCTCAGCGACAACATCGCCGATACCTTCGACTTTTTGCAAATTATCAAAAGTCATTCCATGAAAAGAATTCACTGTATCGATACTATTCTTCCACTGGGAACTTTCAGTTTGTAGCTCTCGAGCAATCAGTCGTGCCGTTTCTTCTCCAATATGCCGAATACCCAAAGCAAAAAGAAAACGATAGAGCTCAACTTCCTGTGCAGATTTCACCGCCTCAAAAAGGTTCTCAACAGATTTTTCTTTAAATCCTTCCAGCGCAAGAATACGCTCGCGATCCATTTCAAAAATATCTGACGCATCAGTAATAATCCTCTCTTCTAAAAATCGTTCGACGGTTTTTTCTCCCATGCCGTCGATATTCATGGCTTTTTTAGAGACAAAATGAATAATTTTCTGTTTCTTTATTTCGGCATTGGTAGCGTCATCCAGATACCACACAACCGAATCACCCGTATTATCGTCTTTTCTGATCTTCCATTTCTGCGACTGTGCATAGACTTCAATGGAAAATTTCTTTTCTTTGCCGGTTCGTAACTCTTTCATTGCGCGCAACACTTTGGGGATGATATCTCCCGCTTTTTTGATTATCACCGTATCGCCAATACGCACATCGAGGCGATCGATTTCATCTTGATTGTGCAATGATGCATGAGATACCGTCGAACCATCGACAACCACGGGCACCAACTGAGCAACCGGTGTCAGTGCACCTGTACGCCCGACCTGTACATGGATACCGACCACACGCGTGGTCGCTTCTTCTGCTGGAAATTTATAGGCAATAGCAAAACGTGGCGCCTTAGCAGTATAGCCAAGCTCTTGCCAAAGGTTCATCTCGTCAACTTTGATAACGGCTCCATCAATACTGTATTCCTGACCACGTCGATGATTGGTCCAGTATTCATAGTAGTTTTGGAGTGAAATGAGGTCAGTATAGTGCTCAGTGTGTGGAAGTGTTGTAAAACCAAGCTCTTGAAGCTTGGTAAGCAATGCAGTGTATGAAGAAAAATCATCACGCCCACCCATCGCATCGACATCATAGACAAACATTTGAAGATTACGTGATGCTGCCACACGCGCGTCGAGCTGGCGCAGTGTTCCTGCAGCTAGGTTGCGTGGGTTGGCATAGGTCGGAAGCCCTTCTTGTTCTCGTTCATGATTGATACGTACAAGTGCGCTTTTGGGCAACCACACTTCGCCAATAATGACAGCGTCGATAGGCTGCCCCAGATCAAGAGGGACATTTTTAATCGTACGTACCGTGTGGATCACATCCTCTCCTACAAGCCCATCACCACGAGTGACCGCATGGGTCAATATCCCCTGTTTATAATGGAGGACAATTTTGAGCCCATCAATTTTGGGCTGAATAGTGTAGGAAACTGGTGTATGTTCTGGCAGAAGTTTTTTGATACGTGTGTCCCATGCTGTAAGTTCACGATTATTAAAAATATTGTCAAGCGACCATTGTCGATACGTATGTGTAAATTTCTCAAGGTCGTCTTTTATAAGATCTCCTGCTCGCAAAGTCGGAGAGTGATCCGGGCGCAAATGTGGAAATGTATGCTCAAGCGCTACGAGTTCGTGATACAGACTATCATACGCCTCGTCAGAAATTTCTGGAGCATCGTTCGTATGGTAGAGTTCACTGTGATAATTTATCAGCTCAACAAGTTGCTGTATTCGCTGTTGTGCCTCTCGGGTATTCATAGATGAGAACTTAGCCGCCGGAAGCTTCTAACTCTGTAGATTCAGTAGTAGGTGCATTGGGGTCAGCATTGGGATACCACACCTCCAAACGACGCTCGACCAAAGTTGGGTTAGAGGTGTCCGGATTTGTCCCATTACAGAAATTATACCCACGGGAAATGATACTGGTCCCTGCTCCTCCGAGACTACCATCTTGTCGACGATTTCTTTGTATAGAAATATGCCCACACGTAGGAGTACCATCGATACGATAGTAGAGCTCATATGAAGAGAGTGCTGGATTAAGATTACTCACAGGTGCTACATCGTGGCGCTCCATTACGTCACCTCCGCACTTAGAAAGAGGCTCTCCGCCCTGCACAAATTCGCCATAGAGTGCACACTCCATGCCTGTATCTGCGACAAAAATAGCTACCTGCGACTCAGTAGATGCCGAGGCAAGGATTGTTTCCTTAAAAGCTGATGAAAAAATTCCAGCGCCAATAACCAAGATACTTGCTGAGATGACAATGGCGAGTAAAATAACAAATCCTTTTTGTGTTGAGCGTGTATCTTTCATAGAAAAAATTATGGGTTGGTCCCTACTTGGAACCAGTTCATCATATTTTTGACAACGGTTACTTCATATTTCACGCCTGTACGCTCCCATAGAACGTGCGACGTGACACGTACAGTCTCATCTTCTGGCCTTCCTTCAATCCAGATCGTCCGTATAAAAGGTGTTTGTTGTGCACCATTATAGTAGCCATACCCTCGCACCGTATCGAGAGACATTCGATCACAATCCCCACTACATGAAACAGGAGAGCCTGAACTCATATATAACTCATGCGCTGACATCTGGCATCTCCCCGGGTCAAAACAATTATTTAGTCCGTCCATCCACGAAGCATAGACATCAATGAAATTATCATCACGCAATGCTTCAATGATCTCTATTCCCTCTTGGGCAAGAAACTGTGCTGTAGAGCGCTGAGCAGCAACCGTAATGGACTGGATACCACGTGCTGAGATAACCATGAGCGCGACAAGGGACATGGAGAAAATAAATACAGCAACAAGTGTCTCGATGAGCGTGAGTCCGGATTGTCGTGAAGAAGGAGAAATCATATAAGGAAAATTTACTCAATAACTACAGGAATATCAAGCAGGCGCTGAGTCACACTACTTTGCAAAGTAATATCAGACACCTTGCCGCTGTTGAGAGTTGTTGCGTGGACTACAAAAGAGACAAAAGGCTGTTCGGAGTCAGCAATATCAGCGTCAGCACCGCGAACCATGAAGGTAAGACTCTCGACATCAATAACATCGGGATCGGTGAGGTTGGTAAAAGTAGTATCTGCACAGGGAGCCATGCGACGACGCTGAATGATACCTTTTCCTGTACTGTCATCGAGGCGGTAGGTAACGGGACAACTTTCTTGGTTATGAAAAGAAAAAACTGAACCGTGCCCATCATTGCCATTTCCACCTTCGGTATAGTCGCTAGGATTTGAACTTTGGACATATTTTTGACCCGTCCTGATTTCACGCGCCATGGCATCGATAATAAAATTAAGACTATCGAGCGCTGTGCGCTCAGCTTGAGCTTGCTTGCTGGCTCCTACTGTCGAGAGCAGCGCTCCCATACCAATAGTTGTAATGATGGCAAAAATCGCCACCGATGTCATAACCTCGATGAGAGTAAATCCATGTTGCTGCTTGTGAAGATGTCTTTCTTTCATACAGAACACTATGAATTACGCGTAAAAATATTACCCGTGGGCTCAATAATAATAGTCCTTTTTCGTGTGCCGCTTGTACTTTCTAAATGGATTTCAAGAGTCCCCTGACACAGCCGCAGATACTGTATATCTGAACGCAAGTCAGTCACCGAACCAGTACATGATGACGAAGTAATCAAAGGCTCAGTATAAGGTCGACGGAAAGAAATGGCTACTTCATCATGAAAATAATCACTAGAAGAACACCCCGAACCGTCATGAATACAGATACCAGTAATACTTCCGCCCATAATATCTGATCTCCTATCGATAATATCACCTGTATTTATGATACCAAGAATATCCGATACTGCCTGTGGAATCTCACGTACGATAAGTATGCGTGGCAAAAAAGTATTTCCTGTGTCTGGTTCAAAAATAACACTCATGGCCTGCTTATCTCCAGAAGACGCATCTATCGAAGAGCTCCCGAGTGTCTGCGCACGCTTGATCTCAAGAGCAATATCAAGTGCTAGATTATTGATATTGGTCGAATCATCAAAGCCTTGAAAATTATACAGAGAAATAGATGCCATAATCGCAAAAATAATCATAATCACGATAAACTCAATGACGGTAAAGCCTTTTTGTTTATTCTTCTTTTTCAGATTGTGAAACAGATTTTTGAACATGAGTGTGTATCGATACTACCTTACATATCTTACAATAGTATACCAAGAAAATGAAAACCTAACACGTAGGCAATATACCCCGTAGCGAGAAAGGGGCCAAATGGAATTTCCGACTGGGCGAGTGTCGCTTTGAGTCGTGGCGAAGTAATCAGTCCCACGCTCACAGCACCACGCATTGCTAGAATGATCATACCGACGATCCCCCCGACCCAAAACCCCATCACAAGTGCCTCGATACCCCCAAAAAGACCCAGCGAAAGACCCATCCACGCCATCATCTTGATATCGCCAAGTCCCATAACCCGCCCCCCTGAGATAACCCATAGAATAAAAAAGGGTAATGGAATGGCCACCAAAGCGATCAATCGATCCAAAATAAAGTTTCCAAAGATAGGATCATAGATATACCCTGCTGACCAGCCTAGAGACAAAATAGCTACCAAGGTAACTAAGACAAGCAACCCCACAACCGTATCAGGGATAATCATGTGACGCATGTCATAAAATATAATAAAAATGAGCAAAGCACCTATAATAAAAAGAAACATAAAGGGCCACCCCCACCCCACCGCGACAAAAAGCGACAAAGCCCATACAAGCATCATGAGCTCCACTATCAAATAGCGTATCCCCATAGCAACACCACAATATCGACATCGCCCACGCAAGGTAACAAAACTTACCAAAGGTACCAGATCGTACCAGGCAAGCGTGTGATTGCAGGTCATACATTGTGAGCGCCCATTCCAAGACTTGCCTGTATGGAAACGTGCCAGGGCCATATTGAGGAAACTCCCCACAATCAAAGCCATACCAGCGATATAGATAAGGATAAGTGTCTGTGGTTCAAACATACGAAGATACTATGACTAAGTCGCCCCTACAACAAGATCATACCAACCCTCGGTATCCTTGTATTCTACGTGGCTCCCCGTACTCCAGCTTCCATTCCCGCCAAAATCGCTATCTTCATTGAGAAACCCACTTGGCAAAAGAAGCTGTGTAGATAGGTGATATGCACTATACGCACCCGATGGGCTCGCATTATTTTGATTATTTTGAAGGGGGGTATATCGAAACTCAAGAGTACTATCATTGAGCTTCTGAGCAGTCTCAGGATCTAAAACCTGACCAAATTCTAAAATACATCGTTCATACCCTGCCGATGAAGTCGAGCCTGGGTACGCATTGTTGACACTGCCCTCAAGTTCTTTGGGATACACCTTACACTGTGCACGGTATTCCTCCAGAGCAATCTGTACATTACGGAAGTCTGAAATAGATATTTTATTTTGAGTATTTCTACGACTGCGTGTAAAGCTCGTCAATACAATGGAAAGAAGAATGGTCATAATGAAGAGGATAACCAAGAACTCCAATACCGTAAAACCTTTTGTGTCTTTTTGAAGAAAAGTGAAATATTTCATGATTCTATTATAACAAAAACAAGACCCGTATGTATACGGGTCTTGTACGAATAAGAATCAAAAATAATATAGATTAATATTATTGATACGTACAGGGGTCAGAGAAGATAACTGTTCCACTCTCAACCTTTGCCTCACAATTGACTGCCCCAGAAACAGGTCTAATTGGACCGACAGAAAAGACCCCTGATTGATCACCACAGCCAGCATTATCAATATTTGAAGCTCCAATAGAATCCCAATCAACATTTTTCGTTGATCCGCCACTAAGCACAGAACTATCTGTAAGGTTAAGCTTATCGTCATCACAAGAGATAACAAAATCAGCAGCAGCGCTACGTACTTCGGCTTGGAAAGCAGCAACTTTAGCTTTTTTCTGTGCTGGTGCCAATGAGGTAATAACAATCGCTGAAAGAATCGCAATAATCGCAATCACTACCAACAATTCGATAAGCGTAAAACCTTTTTGTAGTTTATTTTTCATATCTTTAAATTCGAGTTAAATAATAATCAGTAATGATTTCATTATATCCTGCTTTGAGAAAGATGCAAAGCCTTTTTAAATACTCGTCGCAATATTGTAAATCGGAATCAAGATCGACGTGAGGAGAAAACCAACTCCGACACCCAGCACAATAATCATGGCCGGCTCGATCATCCCGATCAGGGTATCCACAGCATTGGAAACCTCGCGTTTATAAAAGCGTGCCAATGTTTTGAGAATTTCTCCAAGTGAACCTGTCTCCTCCCCCACCTTTACCATCTGGACGAGAATTGCTGGCATCTCTTCGTACTGAGCAAAAGTACTCGAAATAGCATTACCGGCCTTAACCCCTTCGACTGATTGTAAAAGGATATTTTCATAAATTTTACTATCTACCACACTACTCGTGATTTCAAGCGTACGTACAACAGGAATCCCTGAGCTCAACATGGTGTTGATATTGTCAGCAATGCGCGAAAGATAAAGTTTTTTGTACAAATCTCCTACATAGGGAATATTGAGTTTGAGCGAATCGAGTTTTTCTTTTCCGCTCGCGCTACGTGAGAGATACCAAGCTGCTATACCAGCAATAATTACAAAAATAAGTATGAAAATACCGTACTGAACAAAGAAATCACTCACCCAGATCACTGCTCGCGTGTAGATAGGGACATCTTGCCCTGATTCAATAATAATCGCCGAGAGTTTCGGGATCACCATTACCAACATCAGTATCATTACCGCAACAAACGTAAAGATCACAAAGATAGGATAGACAAGCGCATTGCGTGTCTTTGATGTCAGTTCATATTGTCGCTCGAGATATTCAGCAAGATATGTGAATGTGTCAGTTAGTTTTCCAGCCTCTTCTCCGGCTGCCACCATATTGACAAAGAAGTCCGAAAAGACTCGGGGGTGCTTGACCATAGCTTGAGCAATCGTAATCCCTCCTTGGATATCTTGTGAGACACTTGATAATACGTCACGCAAAGTGGCATTCTCTGAATTCTCGGCTATAAGCGTAAAGGCCTGTACTGCTGAAACTTGTGCTTCAAAAAGTGTCGAAAGCTGTCGCGACATAATCACGATTTCTTTCAAGGGGACCTTATCAAAAAATGGAATACTTTTTTTGAGCGCACCACGATCATCCTTTTTCTCGACACTCACGACGACGAAACGACGCCGTTGCAATGACGAAACCGCCACATCTTTACTGACGGCTTCGATACTTCCTGTTTGTGTTTGTCCTTTGTCATCGATGACTTTATAAGTAAATAGCATAAGCGTTTAAAAAAATTACATGAGTTGCTGCAGTCCTTTGGGGTTTAGTGAATAGCGCATTGCATCATCCAGCGTCACATGACCATTACGTACCAATGCAAGCAGAGAATGATTCATATCGATCATACCTTGCGATCGACTTGTCTCGATCACCGAATCGATTTCATGGGTGCGACCTTCACGGATAAGGTTGGCCACGGCATCATTATTGATCAAAAGTTCATATGCTGGGACACGCCCTCCCTGCAGGCTCGGAATCAAGCGCTGAGAAAAGATACCCAAAAGTGTATTGGAAAGCTGAACACGAATTTGATCTTGCTGTTCTGCTGGAAAGGAGTCGATAATACGGTCAATCGTCTGCGAAGCATTGTTGGTATGAAGTGTCGAAAAGACCAAGTGCCCTGTCTCGGCAGCCGTAACGGCTGTTTTGATAGTATCGGGACTACGCATTTCACCCACCATCATCACATTGACATCTTGGCGGAACATAGCCTTAAGTCCAGATTCAAATGAGTGCGTATCAATACCTACTTCACGCTGATCAATAATTGATTGTTTTTCATCAAAAATATATTCGATAGGATTTTCAATCGTTACGATATGCTCCTGCCGATTCTGGTTGATATATTCCAAAAGTGCTGCCATCGTCGTCGATTTCCCTTGTCCCACTGGTCCGACGATAATAAAAAAGCCTTGTTCTTTATTGGCAAAATCGAGAAGCTGATCAGGAAGGTTCAATTCATCGAGAGCGCGGATGCGTTCAATAGCGCGCAAGGTAAAGGTAGGATATCCCGCACGAATATATGCGCTTCCGCGGAAACGTATGTTTTCTGCCGCATATTCATAGGCAAAATCAATTTCTTCTTTATTCAAAACGCGACGAGCCCGATCTTCACCTACAAGTTCTACCAGCATGCGCAACAACATATCCTGGTCAACAATGTTTTCGCTACGTAATGCGATTAGGTCACCATTCACACGTATGTACGGATAACGCCCTACCGATACGTGCAAATCTGATGCGCCTTGGCTTTTGACAATAGAAAGAAGTTTCTGGATCATATAAAAATATTATAACGTATAATACAAAATTTAAGAAGTAAGATTGAGAATCGTCATGCTCTACTTTTCATCTTCATACACGACCCACTGTGTTTCTGGGATCAGTAAATATTGATCGTCAGAATATTCTGGGTGTTCAGATTTGAATGTATCTAAATACTCTCGATAATCTTCATCCCAATGAACAAATCCGACGCATGGGATAATGCCAAATCCACGCTTCCAAATGGAATTATGGTCGGGGCGACTACGTGCGTATTCACACATGATGGAAAGCCCCGCCGAAGAGCCAATATAAAGCTTTCCGATAATGCTTTGCGCAAACAGATCCCGCACAGGATCTAGGTAATCGAGTAACATTTGCGTCGTACCGCCGCGCACGTATATAACATCGGCTTGTTGTATTTGCTGGATAAAAATATCAAGGTCTTTATCGGCTACGATAAAATTTACTTTTCGATTACCTTCAGTATATCGGTCAAAACGCTCTTGGTCCTGGCGAGCAGCTTCTTCCCAACGATCTTGAGTACGAGCGTAATATACAAGCAAAATTGTTGGTACATATTCGGTTTCAAAATCTGCAACCCACGCTTGGTAGAATGTTTTGTTGTGCTCACTATCGGGCAATCCTGATTCGCCACCGTGGAAGATATATTTCATACGTCTACTGAATATCAAATTCTTGTACACATGACGCTACATCCCCAGACTCAACGATAATACGTGCTTGATAGGCGCGAGGCTCTTTTCCTTCACCCAATGGATATTCTTGGGCGACAGAAATTGCTTCACTGTTTTCTCCTGTGTATTCAACCTGTGTAGTATTGAGATTGAAATTAACCTCGTTATCTATACACGCCTGTGAAAGATTAAGCATGTTCAATATATCAATACGGAAGTTTTCAGTAATCTCTTCAACGGCTTCGTTTTCCAGATTTTCATCGCCTGATTGCGTTTCCAGATCAGAGGCGTCTGGTAGAACTGGTATTTCTTGATTATACAAAGAGCCTTCAGTAGCAATAGAAAAACGCTCTCTGACAAAGTAGATAGCAAACAAAATAATAATCAGCGCGAGTGTTGTGAACGAAAGTCCTAAAATAGCTTTTTTCATAAAAAAATAAATGATATTAAAACGAATAATTATAGTTTGTTAACTTCACTCCAAGGAATTAATCCTTGCATTGATTTGAAAATACCATCTTCTTTCATGGTAATAAATCCACGAGAACGGGCAAGCTCGTAAATATCCTGTTCCGTTGGTGAGTTCAGGATCATGCGCTCAATTTCATCATCGATTTCCAAAACTTCAAACACCCCCACACGCCCCTTCGTACCCACAGGACACGATGCAGTTGGTTGGGCATCATGAACAGGCTGATTGAGTGGCAATGCTTCACGGAAGCGCTGAGGAAGGTCTTCAAATTGCTTACTGATGAGCCCCTGCACGCCAGGGTCAGTATTCTGTATGGCGGCATCATCACAGATGCGTCGTGCAAGACGTTGCCCCATAGTCATGATCAAAGTCGGCGCAATAAGATACGGATCAATACCCATATCGATCAGACGAGGGACGGCACCGATGGAGGTATTGGTGTGTAAGGTCGAGAATACCAAGTGTCCTGTCAGCGCAGCCTGGATGGCAAGCTCAGCGGTTTCTTTATCACGGATTTCTCCTACCATGATGATATCAGGGTCTTGGCGCAAAATACTACGAAGCCCATTGGCAAACGTATAGCCAATTTCTGGGCGCACTTGAGACTGATTCACACCATTGATATTGTATTCAATCGGATCTTCGAGCGATACCACATTGTGCGTCTCTCGATCAAGCTCCTGGAGCATGGAGTACAGTGTTGTCGATTTACCCGAACCGGTCGGCCCTGTGATAAGGATCATTCCGTACGGGCGCTTGATCATTTTGCGTACTGTTTCGAGATTAAATGCTGTCATTCCCGTTTCATCAAGCGTACCAATTCCCCGTCCTGGATCAAGAATACGAATCACTACCTTTTCTCCAAAAGCAGTCGGCATAGTCGAAACACGAAAATCGACTTTACGCCCATGAACTTTAGCAAAAAATCGACCATCTTGTGGTTTGCGACGTTCATCAAGTTTGAGGTTTGCAAGAATCTTAACACGAGCAACGACCATATTGCGTACTTCTTTGGGGAGTGTATAACTCGTATGCAATTCCCCATCGACCCGCACCCGCACCCGCACATTATCAGAGGTGTGTTCGATGTGGATATCAGAAGCGCCTCCATCGATAGCATTGATCAAAATAACCCCCACACGCTTAGCAATAGGAGCGTCTTCAACAATCATATTTTTATCTATTGATTGGTCTGCAGCATCAGCATCTTCGAGGATAGTTTCGAGATCTTTCAATTGATCTTCGGCGATGGAGTCAAGCGGTCCACCAATACTCTCTTCGCTATCACCCGAGAGACTTGTGGGTGATTGTACGTATGTCTGCATGATATCCTTGAAGTCTTTGTAGGAAATAACGAAAAGTTCATACGGTGTCTGATTTTTAGAAAAAATAAATTGCAAAGCATTGATGACTTGACTATTCCCTGGATCCACAAGACCAACCTTGACGACTCCCTCTGGAGTAACGTCAAAAGCAATGGCCTGATATAGGCGTGCCGAGGCTTCAGGGATAAATCGTAATGATTCATAGCGAATAGCATCTGGGTCGATTACCGCTTCTGGGATATTAAAAAACTCACTTTTTGCAGCACGCACGATATCGGGATCAATCTCTTGAGCATCGAGGACCTCATCGATACTCATATCAGTTTCAGCGACCTTCTCAAGAACATCGTCGATAGCATAACGATCAAGGGCTCCTTTGTTTGCAAGAATATCAAGAAAAGACATAGGTATGAGATGGTGCTCGTGAGATAATTCCGCTATCAGCAATTTTTTACTGAATTACTTCGCTGCTATTACTCTCGGAATTACTTATAAAATCTTGAAGTGCTGATTCTCCCGTAGCCACAGGCGTGGTGTCAGAAGATTCTTCGGTTGTCGTAGTTGTGCTTGATGGAGTGGTTGTTGATGTCGTGCTGAAGACAGTAGTATCGAGAGCTGAATCCTGACCAATGGGCAAGAAAGGGTTTTCACGCCCTGGATTGCGATCATTGGCAAGTGTCGAGTTGATATCGCGTAAAAGATTGAAGGTAGGATTTCGGAAGATGCTATCATCAAGATCAATGGAAGACACACTTTGCAAAAGTGCGACAAGTTCGTCGGAGCGTCGTCCTGTAGATGTCGTATCGGCAAGAGAACCCGCAGAAACTTGACCACTTGATGATTGTGTTACGAGTCCCGTTGCAGGTGTCTGATTTTTACCTCCTGAGCGACCAATAATCATGACGACAACAAACACCAAAACAGCTGCCCCGAGTATGATGAGAAGTGTCTTGAGTGAAGAGCGTTTTTTTGTTGAAGGATTTGAAGAAGGCATACAATAAAATAAAAGAGATGAACTACTCAGTAATCGCGACCCCTCGACGGAGCCAGTAGGTCGCCATCGTTACTTGGAACTCGTAATAATCAGGAACTTCGACATTTCCCTCTCGATCACGGCGAGGTTGCTGAGAAAAATCAACTGATTGTATATCAATAATACGTAGACTCTTCTCTAGAGCATCAAGAAAATCGATGAAAGCGTCATATGACCCAAGAGTGGAGAAATCAATCAGGATAGTTCCGAGTGGATTTGATACTTGCGCAGGGTCTGCAACTGCGTCTTGGGCTTCTTCCACTGATACGTCTTTGAGAATAAGGCCGTGCTCTGAGGCGAGTTGCTCAATATCAATAGAAACGAGCTTTACATTATCGACGTGCGATGGGAGCATCGTCTCAAGATTGGCAAGATCAGCCTGAGTAAATGCATTGTATCGGGCGAGTAACTGCTCACGCGCAGCACGCAACTCAGCAGCCTTTTGGAGTGCTTCTTCAAGTTCAGCGATATTTTCACGCAAGAGTTTGGTTTCTTGGTATCCAGGAGCAGCATACACCGCAATACCAACAGCAGATGCAACAATAAAGATAATTGAAACAATAGTTCTAAACATAGGCATTATTGAGTAACGAAAGGATTATCTGATAATGAGGAAGCAGTACTCGTTCCACCTGTCTGAGCGCCCGTATTTTCAGATGCTGGTATGCTTTGTTGAGTATTCTTCTCAAAGAGCAATCCTTCCGGAGAGAGGATAATAAGTAAGCCAAACTTCACACGACCGGTGTCCTGTAATTCAAATTCTGAAAAAATGTGATCCTGTATCATGCGACTATCAGCAAATTTAACCGATTGTTGAGCAATAGCCTGATATGAGCGAGCCTGCCCCTCTATCGCCACGGTCCCCAGTCCTTCATCAGTAAATTCAAAATCAATAGAGTCGTATTGGATGCTCTTTAGCGTCATGTCATTCAACGAGTGGAAAAAGGGAGCAATAGAGCGGTGTGAGCGCAAAACTCCTGAAGCCTGATTCAAGCGCTCATCGAGCTGTTTGAGTGTAGCAATCAGCGATGGTTCGAATTGTTTTTCAGCAGTCTCAAGTTGACTTTCCATATGTACAATGCGTTGTTCGAGGCTTTTTCGTAAAATAAACACCCCTGCAATAGAAACAAGAGCAACGAGCACACACAGTGTGGCGATAACTGTCAGTATGCTGACAGTCTGACGGACCTTTACACTGCCAGCGGCAGCAGGCGTGGTCGACCCTTTGGGGGCTCCAGCTGGAGCACCTTGTGGAATAAAAGTTGTTTGAAAGTTCTGTGGCATAACAAATGAAAGTGTATTTATATTATACGCATGGATGAGTAAAGACACAAGGAGACATGTGTGTGATACGCTGCTCACTCATCTGTGAAATTGCTTCTCCTTCATAGAAGCTCAATGCCTACCCATTAAAACCTTTCAAAGCCGCACCAACAGCACAGGCAAATTCAGGTCCTACTGATTCAAGCACAGGACCAAGAAAGCCGGGCACGTCCACCATTTCAAATGGTTCGGCCTGCTGAATCGCAACATCAAATTGACTTTTCATGTGCTCAAGAAGTCCCGGCATACGTGCTCCACCGCCAGAAAGTATTATATGATCAACAACTACATGATGTGTTTGCTCATATTTCTGTATTGAAGTGCGAATATCTTGAAGTAATCGACTCACTCCTACCTGGAGTGTATTGACGACGTCAGACATGGTACCAGAAAGACCCACGGTGCGCTTGAGTTCTTCCGCCTTGGTAAATGAAATATCAAGAGAGCGCATCAATGATTGTGTCCAGCTCTCGCTTCCTCGCACAGCAACATCGTATTGCATAACCATCCCATAATGCACGATAGCAATACGTACACCAGACGCACCAATATCTACAATAGCAAAAGGCGTCAGCTCATGATGGTAGAGTGATCGCAAAATGCTAAAAATCTCAATCTCCATACCCTGTACCGTAAGCCCGGCTTGCGCGATAATGTTTCGATATCCAGATAAAGCATCATTACGTATTGCCGCAACTAAAATATCGCGCTCATTTGAAGGAGAAAGATGAGTGGAAGTATTTTCTTGTGCTTCTAATTCATATCGGTGCTGAATGTGATCAGGGACCACATTCCAATTCAAAGATACTTCTGATAAAGGAACGGGGATATATTTTCTCGCTTCATTGGGAACAACCGAATCGAGTGAAGAGAGCGCTTGCATGGGTAACTGAATAACAAACACCAAACTTGCAGACGACTGAATACTGATAATAGCGTGGGTCGCCGTGCTATGAGATTCTTTCAAAACATCGATCAGTGCTTGAGCAATAATATCAGGATCGGACTGCACGAGTACTCCTACTTCTTTTTGAGCATATGGACCAAGTGCTACTTCTCCATAGGTACCGAGTGTCAAAACTCCCTTGTCTTTCTTGAGTTCCACCAACTTGATAGAAGATGCCCCAATATCAATCCCAAGAATTGCTTGAGGTTTTTTTGTAAAGAGTGTCCCGAGCGAGCTGGATGCGCTCGAAAATAAATCAGTGATTGAAGACATGAGAAGATTATAGCACAATCTGTTGTCTAGTTTCTAGGTATCCAGAATCCTACTGTCTTGAAAAATCAGAATGACCATCCTATACTAGGGTCATGTTTTTGAAGACTGTGTCGCGCCTCATCCGTGCTCTCTTTTTTACTGAGCGTTGTATCGTCTGTCAGCATGAGGGCACGATCCTTCATGCTGCCTGTCTGTCACAGTTTCCCCCAAGCGATACTCACGCGTATTCCTGGATTTATAGCGCATGGAAATATCAATCTCCTGCGACCAAAAGACTTATTGCTCATATCAAAAAGCATGATTGTCCTGATCTTATAGAAAAATGTTTACAAGCCTGCCCACTTCCCCACTCTGCAAAACAGACTCAACCCCTCATTATTCCCATACCTGCATCTGAAGAGCGCATGAAAAAATATGGATATAATCAAGCCAAAGCTATTGCTCACATATTTTCACACTATTATCAAGGAAGCATCGTATGTGATGTTCTCATGCATTCGGAAAAGATACGAGAGAAACAATCTCACATCTCTAACCGAAACAAACGCCTCGCGAATAAAAAGGGGGCGTATCTCCTAAAGAACACTACCCAAGACACAATATCTCATCGCCATATTATTCTTATCGATGATGTAAGCACCACTGGAGCAACCCTTTTAGAAGCGCGACGTGTACTCATGGATCATGGAGCACTATCAGTTATAGGGTGGACCATTGCTCATTAAAACGTGGTATACTAAATACCATTAATACACACTTATAAGTTGTCTCTTGTGAGTGCCTTAGATTTATTATTATCATTTGTATGAAAAAAAGTATCACAATAATTATTGTACTTATCGTCCTCGCGCTTATCGCCTGGTTTATTATTGCCACAGCAACAAAGATGCCAAAGAATCAGGTATCAGAACCCGTCGCTGGCTATGCCTTTACTACAACAGACGGAACTTCAGGAGCATTCACATTTACCTCGCCAGATAATACCTCTATGGCTCTCATGTTGGGCGGAGTATCCTACGACCTCAATCAAACCCCATCAGCATCAGGGACGCGCTATGCAAACGCTGATGAAAGCGTCGTCTATTGGGAACACCAAGGCGAAGCAACTATCGAAATAGGAGGAACAACCTATAGTACTCCAGCCTTGAATCAGGCTGAACTCCTTTCGTTCACTATTGCTCCCAACACTGTAGACTGCGTTGGCGTGGGACCTATGAAATGTCTTGTGGTAAATGGTGAGTATTTCTATGATCATATCAATGGATTTGATTTTGTCGAAGGAAATGAATATGAGATTATCGTAGCTCGTACTGAGCGTGAAGATGCTCCTGCAGATGCAAGCATTTATGAGTATCAACTGGTAGAAGTTATTTCTGTAAACGGCTCAAAGACTGATGGATATATGACCCCAGATAATACCCTACCCGTTATCAATCCTTCAGAGTATCCAGCACTACAAGACGATGATGTCGAAACAGTAGAACATACCACGCCAGAGGGTAGTCTCGATGAGGCCACCGAAGACGAGGTAGAAGCAGAAGCAGAAACCCCACTCTTGCGATATAGCCCAGAAGGGACCTCATGGTCATACAATGGCGGAACGCTTACATTCCAAGACGGTCGCTACATGGCAGATTTTGGATGTAACTCTATAAGTGGATCATTCTCAGTAGAACGGACAGAACTTACTTTTGATATGCCGATAAGTACAAAAATGGCATGCGAAGAAGATATCATGACAAAAGAACAATCGTTTGCAGAGATGATTGTTCAGATGGATACATTTTCAGAGACAGAAACAGGCGCCCTTCTCTCGGGCGATGGAGTCGAAATGGCGTTGGAGAAATAACACTTCAGTACTTTATTCATCAGAAGATACAAGCGTTTGGATATACTCCAAACGCTTTTTCTTTAGGTGCTTAACTCCAAAACGCTAGAGAAGACCCAACGTAACTACGCGTGGTGGTCATTTGATAGTTCAACAAAACCCAACCTAAAGAGGGATACTTATATCGAGTCCTTGGAGTAGCCATGTATACAAAATAAGTGTAACTCCAAAAATAAATAATGTAACAATTATTTTATATATTAAACGATGCTTATGGTATTCTTTACGTTCTGAGTGCTTCACCACATCGATGAGCTCATCTCCAAAATAAATAGAAAAAAGGGTCCCTATGATAGAAAGTAAGATAATCCCCCAGAAAGGAAATGGTTGAGAGAGAATCTGGTGGAAGAGTTTAAGAATAACCGTTTTGTTATATATTTCTGGCGTGAAAAAAAATGCATAGAGATTCAACAGAAGAGCCAGAAGAAATGATACTAATTGTGTATACATCATCTTAATTTTAAATAATAGTCTGATTGGAAAAGCTAAGATGAATCCAGCATCTGCAATAGGAGTAGAAAAGACAAAAAACGACCACGTAAGGAGCGTAACAAAAAACCCATCTTTGACACCAAACTTCAAGGACATGTAGGCCAGGTAGAAAAGAATGAGGATAACTAAAAAGATAAACTTAAGAAGAGTTTCCTTCTTTGTTTCGTGTTTGATCCAGGAGTGTCTAGATATGGAAGTCATTTCATTCATAGATAGTAAATAATATTATCAAAATATGCAGCCTATGTGAATTCTGTGCTTTATATTTTAAATGAACAAAGAAGTGATGCATTACTATATACAAAAACCACCTCTTTAGTCAGTTTCTATTTTGTATAAGGTATCTGAGTCTATCCGATACTTTATAGTGTTGGCGGAGGGAGTGGGATTCACTGCACCGCATTATTTCAATACTCACTTCGTTCGTGTGAAATATATGCTCCCAGCACCTTGCTTCTCATCTCGCCAACCTCACAACAAACTAAAATTTCCCAATACATATAGCATTGGGAAATTTTAGTTTGTGCGGGCCACGTGAGTTAAGTGCCCACACTTCCAAGCACCACAAGGGTTTCTAAGCGGTTTTATTCTATCAAAATTAGGGCACGTGGGTCAGGGTGTATAATTTGTTTTACAAATTAAATAATATCCTTAAGTACATTAATCCTTAAAAGAAATTTGTTTCTCAAATGGCTTTGTTCCATCAACAACAAGGCTTGCTTTGTTTTTTGGGTTATAGTTGTTTAAGTAGATATCTTCTTCAGCGAGCCATTTTTTCCACAGTATTGTAAGTTCCTCTCTGTCTTTTCCATCACCCACGTCTCTTTCTACTCCACGAATAAGACAAATATCTTTTGGCGTATCTACGAAAATATTGAAAGAGATATAATCTTGAAATTCTTTCCGTGAAGAACTTAAGCCTTCTAGTATTATTATATTTGAAACAGGTTGATTTGTTATCGGCTTGGGGTGATGGTCTTTCCACCAGCTCGTTGGTTGGTAAGAAAGTGATTTTGAGCCATTGATAATTGGTTGGAATATTTTTTCAATGATGCTTGGCCACCAATCCAAAGTATTATCCCAGCTGGCAAAATCATCGGTGCGAATAATCTCAGCATTTAATTTTTTTGATAATAGTTTTGCTAATGTAGATTTACCAGACCCTCCACGTCCATCTATTGCAATAAACTTTACATCTCTAACCTTCGGTTTGGCTGAGGAAATTTTTTCTAAAAGTTTAAACATAAATTTATTTTAACTTAATTAAAATAAAAAAAGTACTCGGGTCATCCGATACTTTTTTCTTAATGCGGGCCACTCGGGTTAAGTACCCACAACTCCAAACACCATAAGGGTTCCTGGGAAAAGTTTAGACATAAAAAATAAGGTACATGGGTTTAGATTACTATTCAATGTCAACGGAATAGGTACTTCCAAATTCTTTTTGTAACATTTTCTGTAATTGATTTCTGGGGATTTGAAGTGGCCCTAATTTTAATGAATAAGAATCACCTATCACAATTTCTTTTTCAAAAAATTTTAAAAAACCACCACCTTGATTAGTGAGATCATTCTCGAATCTATCTTCTAATTGTTGTCGTATTTGTAAATGTTCATGAAAAGGCATCGTAGCAAAAAGAAAACCTTTTTGATTTTTTAGGAGTACATACTTCTGTACCCCACCAAATTTCTTTATATCATCATCTATTTCTATTATTGATCCAACTAAGTTAAGTGGGTTATTTTCTTTTGTTTCCTTAAAAGGGTTTGATTCCATACTTTCATTATAATTTATTTAAATAAATATCTCTAGATCACATCGATACTTTTTTCTTAATGCGGGCCACGTGAGTTAAGTGCCCACACTTCCAAGCACCACAAGGGTTTCTAGAGGTATATTCTGAAATAGGAATAAGGAGTGCGGGTCAACATTATTTATCTAATAGATTTACAGATTCAGCAATTTGCTTAATTTCGGGGAAACTATCTGAGTAGCCACTAAATGCAAGTCCACCAAATTTTTCAAAAGGGAGCTTAACTAAAATATCAATCAAATGCAGGTCATCCCTACTTCCTGACAGTATCTCATTACAATATCCCGCATCTGACCCTGGTTGTTTATAGAAATCCTCACAAGAAAATGGATTTCGTTCAACTGCCCAGCTGTCTAGGTTAGCTCTTTCTAGTTGAGAGATGTTAAGAGCTGTTTCAGTTCCGTTCGTACTGTAAGCAACATACTCAGGAACTACAAAACCATCTGCATCTGAAAAGCCAATAACAAACTTATTAAGATATCCACTTCCTTCGCTATATCGGTAATCTTTTGAAGATGCAAAGAAGTGCATCTCATCACTTTTATGGTTAATTAGCTTTCCAATAAAAATCTTCCCCTGGGCTATCTTGTGACCACCTAGACTATCACACGGCATATTTTCTACACAGATTTCAGAAAAAATTTTGTATTCTTTTGGGTAATAAAAACTAATACCTAGAGTTTCATTACGATACTCTAAAAGATTAGTGTTTCTTTGGATCTCATTGTGTGACAAATCTTTTTCACGAGAAGTAAAAATGAACAATACTAACAATAAAGCTATTAATAAAAAGGGTAAGATATATTTTTTCATATATTTTAATTATAACACAAAAACCACCTTCCTAGGTGGCTTCTGTTTTACAGACTATCTGGGTCTATCCGATACTTTTTTCTTACTGCGGAGAGTAAGGGATTCGGTCACCACTGTGGATCCTCGCTAAAATCTTTCAGATTTTACTGCGGTCTCACAGTCTCGACCCCGATTTTTCTCACCCTATACTCTCTCGCTCGCAAACAAAAACAAACGCTATTCGCGTTTGTTTTCTAGCTCGCGGTGTTTGTTGGACAAAGTTCGAAACTATTTCGAGCAAAATCCAAATGATTAAAACTACTAAAAAGGACTCGGCAGGGCGAAACAATTTGTCTGGGGTTTCGGATTCGCCCTGCCTCGGCTGATTTCCCGCCCGCAGGAGGGGTCTGGGGAGGAATGCGGGCGGGTTTCGGAACCCTTTTTCCAAAAACGAATTTTGAATTTTGTTTTTCAAAATGCGTCGCCTAAACCTTAAAACTACAAATTCACTTTATCTTTATCAACCTCTTTCTTAAATTTTACCCTATCCAAATTTTCCAATTGCCTTTCCGTTAATTTTACATCAATAATTTTTCCGATACCAACTTTTAGCCCAGTAGCATTTAATAATCTAATTAAAGCCAATTGATTCATAAGCTGATTTCGCATTTTTTCATTTTGATTTAAAATTTCTGAATTTTCCTCTAACGCTCCCATGGCTTCTTCCATTACCTGTTTATTTTCACCTTTAACAACGCTACCGAGTTTAAATGTCCACTTGCCGTCTTGTTGATGAAATAAAACATTTTCCTGCCCAACTAAATCAATAAATTTCCCTGATGCTTCAAAATATTCCTTGAATCTCAATAAAAATTCTCTCGCACAATCTGCAAATTCTTTTTGTCTTTATCCGTTAGCTCAAAAATTGATTTTAATTTTTCGTTAAATTTCAAAAAGTCTTTTTTCATCAAATTCGCCACCACCTAAAAGTGCTTTATTCATTTTGTCATAAGCTTCTCTATTTTCCTCAACAGACGGGTCTTGCTCAGTATAGCCAGTAATAAAATCTTTTTTGTTCGGGTCTTTAAAAATATCACTCGCTTCCTGTATTGAAATTACACCCTCAATATTTTGCGAAATACCGTCTTGTTCAACACTTATTTTTGCACCAATACTTTTCACGCAAACAGTGTTCCTGCCCAAAATGTTTGTATAACTGTTCATTTTTACTATTTTCACCCCTCTACATATTCGTCTGCTATTTTTCGCACTTCGGGTGGCAATTCCGCTTGTCCTATACTGCGTGCTTTTTCTAAAGCACCACGATTTAATTTAATAACAAATGTTGGTTTTTGGGGATAGATAAAAAACATCATGAGTGCCACCATGTCCGACTCTTTGCAGCTGACTGAAATCAATAAATCCTTCCTTGTTTGGCAATTCACTTATAAAGGATTGAATTTTTGTATCTTCACTTTCTATGCCGAGCCGTTCTCTAATCTCCTCAATCTTATTTTGATCATCAATTTTTCTTTGGATAGTTTCTATTTGCTTTGCGTTATCTGTGCCCACCTCTTGTTGTGACTGACCTGAAACTATTTCGGCTTGCGGTATTTCCGTGGCTTTCTTTTCTTCTTCCGGATTTTTTGGTTGCATAAATTTTGCTTCAAAATTTTTCATAAAAAATATTTCATTAAATCATCAATTGAAACATCTAACCCTTTGGCAATTTTTGCCATAGTTTCAATAAGTCGGGTTAGGTGTTGCCCCGGACTCAACTTTGATAATCACATTGTAAGCAATATCGGCAAGCTTAGAGAGTTTATCCTGCGAAATACCGAGTTTTTCTCTGTATTTCTTTATATTCTTTGCAATTGTTGGTAATTCTTTTGACTTCATAGTATAATTATACTAGTATAGATAGTGGGATAAGTTTTACTACTATAACTTTACCAAATAAAATGAATTTAATCAAACAAAATTTGGAGGCGACGCATTTTGAAAAACAAAATTCAAAATTCGTTTTTGAAAAAAGGGTTCCGAAACCCGCCCGCATTCCTCCCCAGACCCCTCCTGCGGGCGGGAAATCAGCCGAGGCAGGGCGAATCCGAAACCCCAGACAAATTGTTTCGCCCTGCCGAGTCCTTTTTAGTAGTTTTAATCATTTGGATTTTGCTCGAAATAGTTTCGAACTTTGTCCAACAAACACCGCCAAAATTGAAAATCGGAATCGGAAGCAAAAATGCGGTCGGCGCGAAGCGCCGTCTGTTCTGAATTCCCCCCAAAAAATCCTGAATCTGAAAGGGTTCGCCACGCTCCGCGTGGCTCCTCGTTTGTCAATACAATTATGAATAATCAAACCAAAAAGTTTTTCATATATACTCGCAAGTCAACGGACGACAAAGACAGACAAGTCCGCAGTATTTCTGACCAACTAGCGGAATTGAAAAGTTTAGCATTGAAAGAACAACTGGAAGTAGTGGATGTCTTTGTCGAAAAGCAGACCGCCAAAATACCAGGTCGTCCGGTGTTTGGTGAAATGATAGAGCGAATGGAGAAAGGCGAAGCGTCTGGTATTTTGGCGTGGCATCCCGATAGACTTGCGAGAAATAGCGTTGATGGTGGAAAAATTATTTATCTTGTTGATACTGGCGTAATTTCAGAAATGAAATTTCCAACTTTTTGGTTTGATCCGACACCGCAAGGCAAATTCATGCTCTCAATCGCTTTTTCGCAATCCAAGTATTATGTAGACAATTTGAGCGAGAATATTAAGCGCGGACATAGGAACAAAGTGAAGGAAGGAATATGGCCTCAAATGGCTCCGCTTGGATATGTGAACAAAAATAGACGAATTGTGCCTGATGAAAATATCGCACCTTTAATCAAGAAAGCATTTGAGGCATATTCGTCTGGGTCTTTCACTTTGCGCCAACTCCGCGACAAATTTAATGTACTTGGATTGAAGCGAAAAAGCGGCAGAGAGCTTGCGGTGTCGAATTATCAAAAACTTCTCAAAAATCCCATTTACACAGGTTTAATGCTTTACAATGGTGAGATTTTTGAGGGTAAGCACGAACCGATTATTTCAAAGAAACTTTTTGATTCCGTTCAAGAAGTGATGATGAGGAAATCTAAACCAAAGTCGCGAGGATTGAAACCATTTTTGTATAGAGGATTTTTCCGTTGTGGCGAGTGTGGGTGCTTCATCACCACCGAAACACAAAAAGGTCATAATTATCTCCGCTGTACCAAACGGAAAAATCCTTGTTCGCAAAAATATACTCGTGAGGAAATCATCACTTCCGAAATTCAAAAGGAAATCAAAAAAGTTTCTTTGCCAGACGACTGGGCTTCTTGGATGTTGTCGGAAAATGAAAAAGATAAAATGGTGGAAGCCCAATCGTCTACGCTTTTTGCAGACAAAACAAAAGCCGATATTTCTCTCTTGAATTCTAAAATTGAGAAGCTGATGAATGCTTATCTCGAAAGTGCTCTCTCGCTAGACGAGTATCGAGATATGAAAAACAAACTTGTGAACGAAAAACAGCTTCTCAAAGAGAAATTATCGGCTTTTGAGCAAAAAGCGAATAATCGGTTCGAACTTACCGAAAAGTTTTTGAAAGACAATATAGAA
This sequence comes from Candidatus Nomurabacteria bacterium, assembly GCA_020632195.1. Taxonomy (GTDB): domain Bacteria; phylum Patescibacteriota; class Minisyncoccia; order Phycocordibacterales; family UBA1006; genus JACKGA01. The sequence goes on from JACKGA010000002.1 coordinate 45,989, forward strand.
TTGGCAAACGAGGGAATAAATGAAGAGAAACTTCATTTATTCAAAAAAGTCGGTTCGAACTTTCAAATTAAGGATCGAACCGTACTTTTTGAGCCACGCGGAGCGTGGCGAACCCTTTCAGATTCAGGATTTTTTGGGGGGAATTCAGAACAGACGGCGCTTCGCGCCGACCGCATTTTTGCTTCCGATTCCGATTTTCAATTTTGGCGGAGAGTAAGGGATTCGAACCCTTGAAGCTTTTTACAGCTTACTTCGTTAGCAGTGAAGCGCTTTCGACCACTCAGCCAACTCTCCGATGCAATGGAGCATACTATAAAAATTCTTATTTTTCCAGGGGGAGCTGAATAGTAATGGTTGTTCCTTCTTTTGAGGTACTGGTAAAGGCAACTACCCCTTGGTGATCCTCGACAATCTTCCTTACTGTAAAAAGACCCATTCCCGTACCAGGGGTTTGTGATGTCCGCGCAAGAGATCCGCGGGTATATTTTTCAAAAATAATCTCATGGTCGCCAGGACCCAGGGTAGTACCAGGATTATGTACTCGTACGACGATATATTTGTCTGTAAGTTCAAGAGCAACACTAATCATCTCTCCTTCGGGAGTATATTTGATGGCATTTTCAATCATATGCTCCAAGACAATGGTCATTTTATTTTTATCTATCCTGATATGAGGCACTGTGCTTTTGGGGCGTTGAAATTTGATAGTCAAATTGCGTGCACGAGCCGCTGATAAAAATTGAGTCATCGTCTCTTCGATAAGCTCTTCTACATCACTCTCTTCAAAAGTATATTGAAACGTCCACACTTGAGCTTTATTGGCACGAGAGAGTTCTTCGAGCAGGTCAACCATACGCTCATTACTCCGATACCCTTCACGCAAGATATGAAGCTGTTCTTCAGAAAAATGTGCTAGGTCGCCATCGAGCAACATTTTGAGAGTCCACTTGGTGCCTGATAGTGGCGTGCGCAATTCGTGCACAATCATCGAGATAAACTCTTGCTGCTGCTTTTGGGCTTCTTCCAATTCTTTGAGCTGACTTTGTGTTGAGCGGTTATGATTCGTCATGTGTACAGTATACGCCCCAGGTGAAAGAAATACAAAATAGGTGCTCACTCCAGAAGAAATACTGACTTCTTCTATTTACTGATGGAAGTATTCGATATATAATACCCCTTATGAATACAGACCAAACAATTCTTATTATCGAAGACGATGATTTTCTACGTAGCCTTGCGGTAACCAAATTAGAGAAAGAAGGCCTCACCGTTGATATTGCAATTGATGGTGTTGAGGGTTTGCGTAAAATCAATGAAACGCAACCTGCACTAATCTTGCTTGATCTGATGCTTCCCAATCTTGATGGCTTCGAGTTGATGCAGCGCCTCCAAGAAGCAGGAACACTCGGTCAATATAAAATTATTATTTTTTCAAACCTTGGATCAGAAGAAGATATCCGCCGGGCTCAGCAATACGGCGTTGAGGATTATCTGGTAAAATCAAGTTTTACCCTTGATGAACTTGTCGAAAAAATTAAAGAGTCTCTTTCATAATCACGCTGTTGTTTTATGACAGATCGTGGGCAAAACCTACTGGATCAACCGCTCTCGAGCGTGGTGCGTTGTGATGTAAAGAAAAAAACTGCGCTGAAACGCATCGGTATTATAACGGTGCGTGATCTTCTCTATTACTTCCCTGTTCGATATACGCATATCGGTACAACCAAGCTTATCAGTGAAGTAGAACACAATGAGCATGTCACCATCTATGGGCACATCACCAATCTCTCAATCAAAAAATCTTTCAAAAGTCGTGTCCCCATGAGCGAGGCAAAGCTTACTGACGTAGCCGGTACGAGTATCAAGGTGCTATGGTTTCATCAGCCCTATATTGCCAAAATGATTGAAAATGACTCGCTAGTGAAATTATCTGGGACTGTAAGTATAAAAAACGGGCGCAAAAGCTTGATGAATCCAGAAATTGAAAAAGTGGCTGATTTACCCATTGATGCTCATGATTCTCTTTTTCAAAATGAACAGGACAATGCAGCCGAAGTAGGCATGCCTCTCTATCGCGAGACACGTGGTGTGACAAGTAAGTGGATGTATCATACGATTGCAAAAATTTTGAGCCATGCAGACTTTGAACGACTCGAAGATCCATTACCACAGTATATTCGCAACACCTATTCCCTCCCTGATATCAAAACTGCTCTTGTATGGATCCATATGCCACGCAAGCAATCCGATGCCGAAGCTGCAAAAAAACGCTTTGCTTTTGAAGAAATTTTTTTTGTGCAATTACAAGCACAACAATACCGTGCTACCTACGAACACATGTATAGCCACCAGATTCGGATCAATCACAACAAATTGGATGAATTTATTGGACGCTTTCCTTTTACTCTTACCGACAGCCAATCTGATGCTATTCAAAATATCGTGAATGATATCGAATCTGATAAGCCTATGTCCCGTCTGATCGAGGGTGATGTCGGTTCGGGGAAAACAGCTGTTGCTGCATCTGTCGCCTATGCGGTAGCCAGCCAATCGCCGGAGAAAAAGTCATTCGGGAATTTCCAGGTTGCCTATATGGCACCCACAGAGGTTCTCGCAACACAATTGTTCGAAAACTTCATCCAATACTTTGGACATACAGGAATGAGTGTGGCGCTCATGACAGGGTCGGGCTGTAGGAAGTACCCGAGCAAAGTAAATCCAAGCGGCTGGACTGATATCTCTAAAAATCAATTGAAGAAATGGATCGCCAATGGTGAGATCCCCATGGTTATCGGTACTCATGCTCTGATTTCAAAAAACCTCGCATTCAAAAATCTCGGGTTAGTTATTGTCGACGAACAGCACCGTTTTGGAACCAAACAACGCATGGAGCTTGCCCGCAAAGCTGGACACGCGCCACACTACCTCTCGATGACAGCGACGCCTATCCCACGCACGCTCGCACTCACGATCTATGGCGATCTGGATCTCACCATCATCGACCAGATGCCATCGGGTCGTAAGCCAGTAATTACCAATGTGATTGACCCAATCAAACGTAAAAATGTATACGCCGATATCCGAGCCGAGCTCGAAAATGGCCGGCAATTATATGTGATCTGTCCACGTATCTATTCGCCCAATGCCACACAACCATTAACCGAGGAATCCTGGCGCGAGCTCTCCCCTGCTAAACGAAAAGCGCTTCGATTAAAGTCAGTCGAAGACGAAGTAGAAAGATTACAAAAAGATATTTTTCCTGAATACCATATTGGGTCATTGCATAGTAAATTGAAAAAAGATGAAAAAGAAAAAGTCATGGAGCAATTTTCCAACCATGAGCTCGACATCTTGGTCGCGACCTCAGTGATCGAGGTGGGGGTCAACGTCCCCAATGCTACCATGATTATTATCGAGGGAGCCGAACGATATGGACTGGCCCAGCTCCACCAATTGCGCGGCCGCGTGATCCGTGGGACGCACCAAGCATATTGCTATCTCTTTACCACGGGCGACATGGCAGAAAGCACGAGCGAACGCCTAAGCGCATTCCTCAAAGCAAAAAATGGTTTTGAGTTGGCGGAATACGATCTGGCCTTGCGTGGCGCAGGGAGCCTGATTGGCAACAAGCAATGGGGTATCAGTGACCTCGCTATGGAGGCGCTCAAGAATCCAAAACTGGTCGAGTTCGCCCGCACTGAAGCAAAGAAAATTATCACCGAGGATCCAACACTGGAATCGTGGCCAGATCTGGAAACATATCTAAAACAAGGGGTGCATTTTGAATAGTATTTCTTTGATATGTCCTACTCTATGAAAGAGAGTGAGAAAACCACCCCGAACCAAAAAGGTTTGGGGTGGTTTTAAAGACTAAAATTGAACCCATGTGGTTCCATTATAGTATTCCATCTGACTGAGGTCGGTGTTGTATCCTATTACACCCCCCGATACTGATGGCCGGCTTGGCGTGTCCCATCTAGGCATTTGAATCCCCTCTGGAGCAGATATTACTACTTGACTACCAGAAAATGTTACACCATCAGATTGATCAGAATATCCAAAGAAGACCCCCTTGGAATCAAAAATATTAAAAGTCCCAAGAGTATTAACATATTTAGTGATTACTGTAGACCCATCATCATAAATAACATGATCCAAATACCCAACTGCAATTTCCATTGGTTCGTTAATATAATCAAAACACCCAAAGCCTTGTGTTGAGCTGGGGCCATCTGTCACAAGCCATTCTGTGTACGCACAATCACCACCATCCTGAAACTCAACCTCCCCCGTACTTGCATCGACGAGCGTGAGGACTTGACCGTTGTTGGCCCCTCCAGCTACCACGTCTGGGGTTGCAAAATTCAATGAAGAGTCTGATATTTCGATCCTCCCACCATCAGAAGCCATACCGACAAATCCTTCTGAGATATTAAATGTAGCAATTCCTTGTGAATCTTCCACTGTTAGAGATCCGCCATTTAAAAAAATTGATGTTGGATCAAATAATATTCCCCCCAACTTCACATCACCACTCGTCCCGTCGATAGAGAGACCATTAGACGCAGAGACCCCGATATCTACATAACAATTACTATCTCCATGATTACATGAAGGATCGAGTTCATCACCTGGTGCATAGGGTGTTGCTGGGTAGGCTGCAAATACCGTCATAGCTATAGTGAGGAGAGTGGTGATGGTAGCTACGAGGATGTATTTGATGGATTGGGTTTTCATAGAATGATGAAATGATGATTAGTTAAATGAGTGGTGTAATGGGATTATTATATCAATTGTGTGGGGGGGGTGGCAAGGGGTGATCTTCAAAAAGTGTTTGCATATTATAATATCATATGATAATGTCATACACATATGAGCACTATATCTGTACCCCTCACTCCCGAACTCGAAGAGTTTATCGAACAGCAATTACGCGAAAATAGGTTTAGCAACAAGGCTGAGCTGGTTCGTCGTGCATTATATGAGTTTTCTGAACAATTAGCGATTCGTGATGTGATCGAGGCTCAACAAGAAGCTCGATCAGGCGGTGGTATTGCCGGCGATCTCGAAACAATTATTGAAAGTATGATAGACTAAAGAAGTATATATGTTGAAGATTGTATATATGTCCAAATTTTTACGTCGACTCAAAAAATTAGATCCACAATTACGCCAAGAAATCTATGAAAAAGTAGGGCTTTTTAAAGATCCTGCAAATCATGATCGCCTGCGTGTGCATGTGCTAAGAGGAAATCTATCAGGTTTTTGGAGTTTTTCAGTAAATTATAAAATACGGATTGTATTCGAATATCGAGATAATGAAACAGTCAATCTGCTCTCTGTTGGAGGTCACGATGTGTACAAACACTAAACTCGAAGCTTTGTCATCACCCGATCAAGTCAGATGTAGGCTCTGCATTTTACTCTCGCTACACTGAGGCATACTAATTCCAGGATCCATAAAACTACTTGGGATATGGATTCTGATAGAAGCATGTGCTCGCGAAAGCGAGTATCAGACAAGCTGAGAGTTATTTTTTTTTCTTCAAAACCTTCTTCAAATACCTTCCTGTATGCGATCCAGTTTCCTGTGCCACTTCTTCAGGTGTCCCTGTGGCAATTATCTTCCCACCACCTTCTCCACCCTCGGGACCAAAGTCAATAATATAGTCAGCAGACTTAACCACATCCAGATTGTGCTCGATGACAATCACTGAATTACCCCGATCGACAAGGCGATTCAAGATTTCGATCAATTTTTTGACATCTTCAAAGTGTAGACCTACCGTTGGCTCATCGAGCAAGTAGACCGTCTTTTGTGTCATGGGGCGATAGAGTTCCGAGGCGATTTTGACGCGTTGTGATTCCCCTCCAGAAAGTGTGTTGGCTGGCTGCCCGAGTTTGAGATACCCAAGCCCCACATCCATAAGGGTACTCATGCGATCGTGAATCGCTGGTACATCATGGAAAAATTCTGTTGCTTCTTCGACAGTCATATCCAAAACCTCATCAACATTTTTCTTTTTATACTTGACTTGAAGTGTTTCTTTTTCAAATCGCTTTCCATTACACACATCACATTCCACATAGACCGTCGGAAGGAAGTGCATTTCTACGGCAATCTCTCCGCGCCCTTGGCAGTTTTCACACCGACCTCCTTTCACATTAAAGGAAAATCGTCCTGCTTTCCAACCACGAATACGTGATTCTTCCACCTCGGCAAAGAGTTCACGGATAAATGTCCATGCGCCAGTGTACGTCGCTGGATTTGATCGGGGGGTGCGCCCAATCGGCGATTGATCAACCAGGATCACCCGAGAAATTTCTTTTCCACCTTCGAATTTTCCAGCATTATATACCTTGGCACTACGATACTTGCGATCGTACTTTGCACGCAAATTGGTATGGAGAATGCCGTAAAGGAAAGAAGATTTCCCAGATCCAGAAACACCCGTAATAGTAACCAGTCGGCCCAGAGGCACCTCTGCCGATAGATCTTCGATATTATGTAGTCGCCCACCTTGGACCTTGATCAGTCCCTTGTCGCGTGTTCGACGCACCTCGGGGACTTCGATAGCCTTGTCGCCACGCAAGTAGTCAAGCGTGAGCGAGCGTGCCTGAGTATCAGCCATAAGCGTATCGAGAAATCCATCAGCCACGAGGTGTCCCCCATGGACGCCAGCCCCTGGACCAATATCGACAAGATAGTCAGAGGCGCGAATGACTTCTTCATCATGCTCGACGACAATGATCGTATTCCCTGCATCACGCAGTTGGGTCAGTGTCTTGATGAGGCGCTCATTGTCTCGCTCATGCAAGCCAATCGTTGGCTCATCGAGGACATACAGTGCTCCTACCAGCTTGGAGCCGAGCTGGGAAGCTAGACGGATACGCTGCGCCTCTCCACCACTGATGGTGTTGGCACGACGATTGAGAGTCAGGTAGTTGAGCCCAACATTGAGCATAAATTGTAGTCGCGATTCGATTTCATTGAGCAACACACCTGCAACTTCCATATCTTTTGCTGAAAGATCAAGCTCGAGAATGAAATCATGTGCGTCGCTAATCGAGAGCTGTGAAAACTCATAAATCGAAAGACCCTGGCGTTCGAAGCCTGATTTTTTCTTAAGATTACCTTTTTCATCAAGATACACTTCAGGGATTGAATGATGTGACTCGATGAGCTTTTTCTCGTATTTTTGTGCTTGAGCCGGCGACCCAAAAAGCACAAAGGATGCTTCCCTACGCAAGCGCGACCCCTGACAAACGCGACATTGATCATCTTGCTCATTGCCAAAAAGGTGTCGCGTCCCCAATCCTTTACATTCTTCACACGCACCATACGGACTATTGAAAGAAAATATGCGTGGCTCGATTTCAGGGAATGAAAATCCATCTTCTGGGCACACCCATTGTGCCGACATGAGAAACTCTTCTGTTGTACTATCTTTTGGCTGCTTTTCACCAGCAGGCACTCCCCCGACCACGACACGCACCAAGCCATCGGATTCTTCGATGGCGCGTTCTACGGCTTCGGCAAGACGCATACGAAAATCATCTGGATCGCTGGCGCGTTCTACTGCTGAAAATTCATCAACCAGAAAATCAATATCGTGCTTTTTATTTTTTGAGAGAATAATTTGATCTCGTAAATTTTTGACGACACCATCCACACGAGCATAGAGAAAGCCATTATTCAATGCATCATAGAGCATCTGATAATACTCCCCCTTACGTCCACGTACTACAGGGGCATAAATTTGAATAACTGACTCATTCCAGGTGATTCCCATGAGTTCTTTTTTCTTGCCTGTCGAGTGTTTTTCAAGTTCTTCGATTTTTCCCTCGACAAAATGGATAATCTCATCATTCGACATTTTTTTGATCCGCGCTCCTGAGATTGGCGAATACGCACGACCCACACGGGCGAACAACACACGCAGGTAATCATAAATTTCAGTCATTGTTGCAATCGTCGAGCGTGGATTGCGAGATCCTGATTTTTGATCAATAGAAATAGCTGGAGATAATCCAGTAATCTCATCTACATCAGGCTTCGGCATTTGAGAAAGAAACTGTCGTGCATAGGCTGACAATGATTCGACATAACGTCGTTGCCCCTCGGCAAAAATAGTATCGAAAGCAAGAGATGACTTACCCGAACCAGAGAGTCCTGTAATCGCCACCATATTATTACGAGGGATCGCAACATCAAAGTTTTTGAGATTATGGGTGCGTGCGCCCTTTACCACAATTTTTTCTGCCCCCGGGCGAAAGTGTTCTTGGTATTGATCTTTTTTAGAATTTTTTGCTGACATAATTCATGAGTATAGCGTATTACCTATCTATGGGCTAGGGGTGGAACAACACCTTGACGAATGCTTGTAATGAGCGTACTTTAAATATAATTGTTTAATAATTTAAAAAGGAGGAAAAAATGGAAACGCTAGAGATAATGTTCTGGCTCGCAGTCCCCGTGGCTCCCGTGATAAGTTTTTGCCTTATTGGCTTGACCTTATACAGGAGGAGATATTTTTCTAGATTGCTGTATCTGCTCTCTGCAACACTGGGTATTATACTCATAGCCGCAGTAGCAACCCATTGGCAATTGCCTACGTGGGTTATCATGGGATACTTATTCCCAAGTTGCGTACTGATATTTTTTATCATACGTTCCACCTATCATAAAAAACCATGGAAATGGTGGAAAATTGTAAAAGAGAAAAAATAGAAGAAAGGAGACCAGTCAATGAAAAAAGGGGGAGAATTTCTTGCCCTTTTTATTTTTCATAACTCTTGATGCACAATGCAAAAATATACAGTGTGTTTTGTATTGATATCTTTTTCCTATCTATGAGCGAATGTATTCTTAGTTTCCTTCTCCAAATACCCCCACCAAAAAACCACCTCCCGGTGGTTTTTGTGTTAAGAAGAGTATTAGTTTGTTCCACAGCTGTTGTTGATAGCTGCTTTGGTAAAGGGTCCTACAATACCATCTGCTCCTGCTGGTCCCAGGTCTGCATTGAGGGTGGTAGCAAGGGCTTGTTGGAGTCGTTGTACGCCTTGTTTGGTAAGAGGTCCATAGATACCGTCTACTGGTCCTGCTGCTTGGTTGTATTGTGAAGCAAGGATGCGGTTGATGTGTTGTTGTACGAGATGTACTTGGGTTACGGTTGCTTTGTTGTAGGTACCATAGGTATTGTCTCTGTCTCCTTGTTTCATGTTGTTAGTGATGAGGAGGTTGGTACTACATTGTCCTGAGTTGAGGATGTCTGATACGTCTGTAGGTGGGGTTAGTGGTTGTGGCGTATCAGTGGTATAGGTACAGAGTGATGGTTTGTGACGTACGAACTGTGAATCATTGTAGTTTGTTGCGGTAGGGTCAGTACAGGCGTAGTTGATGGAGGATCCGCTTCGTGGGGAGGGAATAGCATAAGTACCTATACTTGTGTTCCCAGCTAAGTCAGTTGCAGTTGCAGTAAGAGTTTGCCCCGCTGAAGGCGATGGTTGTGGATTGATACATTCCCATGTTCCACCTGATACCGTGATGGGGTCATTATCACAAGCAATACCCGCAAGCGTGACCATAGTGCCATCTTCTCCTGTCCCAGTAATAGTAGTTGCTCCTGGAGTTACGGGATTGATAAGAGGAGTCGTTGGCGCAGTGGTGTCGATACCTCCCGGCGCGGTAGTGGCTGATGTATTACCAAAGTCATCAGTTGCGGTTGCGGTAATGTCTTCTCCATCAAGAGGTGCTGGGGCAAGAGTACAGCTGTAGTTTCCCCCACTATCTGCCGTGGTTGTACAGGTAGCGCCTGATGGTGTCGTGATAGTCACCGAGCTAAGAGGCTCGGCTGTGCCTGATACTGGCGCACCTGTCGTTGGTGTATTGAGTATAGTGTGTTGGATAGTTGTATCAAGAGTAATGACCAACTGATCTGAATAATCTGATACATTACCAAAATCATCCGTTTCTGTAGCGATGACACTATAAACACCATTCGTCCATGGACCTAGGGTTGCACTGACGGTACCTGGCGCTGTACAAGCGATCGTATCGACGTGGAAACCATCGACAAAAATAGTCATGACCGAATCAGATTCGGTACATACAAAATCAACGATAGGTGATGCTTGATTGGTCATATCATCAATTGATGAAGAGCCCGTATCGGATCCTGTTTGAAGATCTGGTGTTGCTGGTGTTGCTGGCGGCGTCACATCGATTTCATAACCTGTCTCTGTAGCAGTATTCGTGTTCCCCGCTACATCAGTAACATTGATCTGGATATCTCCGGTACCTGTATGGTCATCAATCTGCAGTGTACAGTCAACGCGAGACGTATTGGTTTGTGTACAGGAGACATTTGAGATTGAAAATGATCCCACGGTATTGGTTGCCACGACAGATACGTCACCTGCGTTGATAGCCGTATCATCCTGAACCGTGATGGTAGTGTTCGTAATAGCAGCATTGTCTGCTTTGGTTGGTGCCGTAACGGTAATAGTCGGCAGAATAGTTTCAATAATAAATGATTGATTATTTTTTCCTATAGCACCATTTCCTGCATCTGTTGCAGTAACCGTGATCGTCCCCGTGGTGGTAAGAGCACCAATCGTACAGGTAACTGGTTGGACATAGGGAGCAGTTGTATTGCTATTGGTATCTGTACAAGTGCCAAGAGTCGCCCCTGTCCCGCCGTCGAATACATTAATGGCACTAATATTATTACCCGATGGAGTCGTCACGGTAAAAGTAGCATCAGTAATCGTGGTATTGCTAATAGGTGTTGGCGTCGAGAATGTAATAAGAGGGACAAAACGTACTTCTGATTCACTACTATTCCCTGCCGTGTCAAAAACACGAACCGTAATCTCATGATAAAAAGGCGCCGTCATTAATTCATTTGGATCAAGAGATAACGTTACGGGAGACGTTGCAGGAGAGAGCGTTTGTGGATTACCCGAACTATCGACGTAGTCAATCTCATAATAATCTACCGCAACATTATCAAGAGAAGAAAAAGTGATGATGGGATTATTGGGGTCATTGGTCGTCACATCGATAGATGTGGATGGTATCTGTGGTAGTACGGTGTCTATAATATAGTTTGATTCTATGCCATAACCTCCTTCGGTGGTGGTGATGACAAGATTCCCTGTACTATCAATATCAATAGTACAGTCTACTTGTGTGATCGAGATTTGAGTACAGCTCAGGTTTGAATAGGTTGCGGTGGTGTCGGGGTGTATTTGTACATCGGTAGCAAGGATGCTCGTTGGGTGCGTAATAGTGATAGTAGTATCAGTAATACTGGCATTGTCGAGTTTGGTTGGTGCGGTGATGGAGATATCAGTAGCCCAGGCGATGCGGGCGAGGCGGTTGCGAGACACTCCTCTATAAGTAGTAAATCTACCACCAACGACAATCTTTCCATCGGGTTGAATGAGGTGTGCGTATGCAATGTCATTGAAACCCGATGAAGAAACACCAAAAGATGTATCTGGAGAGCCATCAGAGTTCAGGCGAATGATGCGATTCCGTAATGTCCCATTATATATATGCAGTAAACCAGCCGGTCACAATAATCTTACCATCTGACTGGACATTGCTCATAAATACGTGACTATTAAACCCAGCTCCGATACTAAATGTCGTATCACGACTACCGTCGGGATTGAGGCGAATGATACGATTAGCAGAAACCCCTTGAAATGTAGTAAATTGTCCGACTACAAGTATTTTGCCGTCTGTTTGGACAGTTATATTATACAGGATATTGTTAAACCCAGAGCCAATAGTGAATGTGGTGTCAAGTGATCCATCGGGATTCAGGCGGGCGAGGCGCACACGAGAAACACCATTGTATGCAGTAAAAGTACCGCCAACGAGAATCTTCCCATCCGTCTGTAAAGTGACGCCATTAACGTAATTGTTAAACCCAGAGCCAATAGTGAATGTGGTGTCAAGTGATCCATCGGGATTCAGGCGGGCGAGGCGCACACGAGAAACACCGTTGTATGCAGTAAAATAACCACCAACGACAATCTTTCCATCGGGTTGAACAACGACATTTCGAGTAATATTGTTAAACCCAGTGCCAACATTAAACGTCGTATCAAGTGATCCATCAGAATTGATGCGGGCAATGCGATTGATTGCAGTGCCGTTATATGAGGTAAATTGCCCCACGACAAGAATCTTACCATCTGTTTGTATTGCAAGACCACGAACTTGATTATTAAACCCAGTGCCAACATTAAACGTCGTATCAAGTGATCCATCAGAATTGATGCGGGCAATGCGATTGATTGCAGTGCCGTTATATGAGGTAAACATACCTCCTGCAATGACTTTCCCATCTGGTTGCTGCTCGAGCGCAATAACATAGTCGTTAAACCCCGTCCCAACATTAAATGTGGTATCTAGGGTGCCGTCTGAGGCAAATACCGAAAATACACCCACAGCAAAAAATGCAATAAAGATAACAAAGAGGCTGATAATGTTTTTGAGTGAAAATAATTTGGTCATGGTAAATATATACAAAATAACGCGTAACTAATGCTCATAGTATAGCATACTTGGATAAGAAAAAGTTTCATATGTAAAATACAATATGATCAAGATGCTACAAACAAGTGTAAGCAAAATATAGGCCTTCTCTTCAATCTATTATAGACTTAATCGCCCTGCTCTTTCTTCTCCAATAAAATAATCTCATCCCTGATAATAGCTGCCGATTCGAAATCGAGTCGTTCTACGGCATCTTCCATTTGTTCGCGTTTACGCTTGATGACTTTTTTGACATCACCACCATACGCTGCAAGATCTATCTTGAGCTGTTGATGGACCGTCTTGGCATGGCTTGATTCGAGTTGTTCGGTGATATCTTTAATTTTTTTCTTCACCGTCTGTGGTGTGATATTGTGTTTTTTGTTATATGCCAGCTGGATTTCTCGACGACGTGCTGTTTCATCGATGGCGTACTGCATGGCGGGTGTTATCGTATCTGCATACAGCGTCACGCGCCCGCCGACATTACGTGCTGCGCGACCAATCGTCTGCACGAGCGAGGTTTCGCTACGCAAAAACCCAGATTTATCCGCATCGAGAATTGCTACCAAAGTAACCTCAGGCAGGTCGAGCCCTTCGCGCAGCAAGTTTACCCCGATCAAACAATCGAATTCACCCTTGCGTAGGCTCGTAAGGATTTTGATACGGTCAAGTGTTTCGACATCACTATGTAAATATTCGGCCTTAATCTTGCGCTCAGTCAGGTATTCTGCCAAGTCTTCTGCCATTTTTTTTGTCAAGGTTGTCGCCAATACACGTCCACCTTTTTCAATTTCGGCGACGGCGTCGTTAATGAAATCTTGTATTTGACCAGGATATTGAGTGGCCTGACCCAGCGAGATTCCTGCTTTCGCAGGAATGACAGTCGATGTTGGTGTTACTGGGCGGACATCGATTTCTGGGTCAACCAAACCAGTCGGGCGAATAATCTGCTCGACGATCTGGCTACTCATTTCTTTGTTCGCATCTGATGGTGTCGCTGAGACAAAAATAGTCTGCCCCACCCGATCCCAAAATTCATTCATCTGCAACGGACGATTATCTTTGGCACTCGGCAAACGAAAACCAAACTCAACCAAATTTTCTTTGCGGGAACGATCAGCAGCATACATACCACCGATCTGCGGAGTGGTGACATGTGATTCATCAATCACGGTCAAAAAATCAGGCTTGCCATTTGCATCATGTGGAAAATATGACAAGAGTGTATCTGGCGCTTCCCCTTCTGCTTTGCCCGACATATGGCGCGAATAGTTTTCGATACCACGACAATATCCGATTTCACGCAACAATGCCAGATCATACCGTGTGCGGCGCTTGATACGCTCGAGCTCAAGAAGTTTTCCTTCTTTTTCAAATTTTTTGATCTGAGCGGCTAATTCTTTTTCGATCAAATCAATAGCGCGTAGGCGCTGATCTTCTGGCGTCATGAAGTGTTTCGCTGGGAAAATAAAGACTGCTTCATGTTCCTGAGTAATCGTCATCGAAATAGGATCAAGCTCGAGAATATTCACCACCCGTGATCCCATCATCTGAATCTGGAAAATAACCTCGCGCGAAGCTGGCATAATATCGATCACATTCCCTGTCGAGCGGTAGGTCCCTGGCTTGAGATCAGCCGTGGTGCGTTCGTATTGCATACGCGAGAGATCTTTGAACAAATCACGCTTGATAACACTCTCCCCTGCCGCCAGAACAAGATGTTTTTTCTTGTATTCTTCGGGTGAACCCAATCCATAAATACACGATACCGATGCTACAATAATTACATCATCTCGTGTCAGCAATGACTGAGTCGTTGCATGGCGCAAACGATCAATTTCGTCATTGATCTGTGCTTCTTTTTCTATATAGGTGTCGCTGGCTGCGAGATAGGCTTCTGGCTGATAGTAATCATAGTAACTCACAAAATAGTGCACCGCAGCATCGGGGAAAAATTCTTGGAATTCTTGTGCTAGCTGTGCGGCGAGTGTTTTGTTGTGAGCGATCACGAGAGTGGGTTTTTGGATTTCTTGGATGACATTGGCAATCGTGAATGTTTTACCCGAACCCGTCACGCCAAGCAGTGTTTGTTTTTCGTCGCCGCGACGAAGGCCCTCGACGAGTTGCTCAATGGCTTTTGGTTGATCGCCTGCTGGGGTGTAGTCGCTTTTTAATTGAAATGGTTGGTCTGACTTCACAGCGTAACGATACCACGAAAGCAAAAATGAAAAAACCACCCCGAACCAAAAAGGTTCGGGGTGGTTTTTAATTGCTGAAGCTATCAAAACCTTAGAGCTTAATCCTTACTTCGCCAGTTGGTGTTTTATAAAGATCATTTTGCTGCAAGCCCCCGGCCCCAGCTGCTGTATCGTCAGCATAGGTTGGCATAGGCATATTGATAATCCCCTGAGTATCAATATGAAGTCGCTGATTATTCTGTGTTCTAACGGTAAATCCGTCACTATTTATGTTCCATCCGTTCTCATATCTGTTGCCTGTATCATAAATAAACATAGCATCTGCGCCGCCATCCGTAGACTCAACACGCGAAATGTCAGTGATAATATTGTTCGAATCTAGAATTCCATAATAAATATTTGAATATGTCTTGCCTGGGGAATCAATAGCTGCATACCCTACTGCATACTCCTGATTTTTCTGCATCTCCCAAACGGCACCAGGTAATGCGTTGTAGGGGTTCATACTAAAATTAACCCTATAGTCCCCCGCAACATTGGTTCCATTGTTTACATCGACGCCCCCATACCAGTTACCTCGAGAACTGATAAATAAATCTTCTGCGGTATTTATATATGTATTTTCACTCGCAGACAAACTGATCTCATTACCGGCTGCTGCAAAGCCACTTAGATTGTTGAGGTTGAGGTAATAAGTTGAGGCACCATCAATATCAGTATTCTGAGTAAGTGAACCGCCTAATTCCACATCGCCACTAACCCCATCAGTAGAAAGCCCATTGGAAACAGTAACACCTCCAGCGCCTATAGATGCCCAGTTAAGATTCCCTGAGCCATCAGTCACTAGTGTCTGTCCCGAAGTACCATCAGAAAGAGGGAGGGTATACTGACCAACACCCATACTTCCTAACTGAAGACCATTAGAATTAAAGTTAAGAAAAGAACCTGTAAATAAGCCTGCTGGGTCTTTGAAAAGAGAAACTGAAAAACCCTCATCATCAACAGAGAGAAAGCTTACATCTTGGGTTGATTCATCAATAAATAGCATGGTTGGCGAGACAATATCGTCTCCTGCTACAATGCCCCACTGTGAATTATCAAACACACCAATGGCACCCATTGCATCACCCTCTGTTTTATATGCACCTGCAATACTCATAGGCCCTGAGAATGCGTTAGGCGCCCCGAAAAGAGCGTCATATGCAGGAAGGTTGGTGGTTATAGTATCTTGTGAATTAACAAGGTATTGCTGTCCACTTGTTGATGATTGTTGGGTTACAACATCTCCTTGTACTTCTAGATCAAAAGAAGGATTATTGGTGCCAATACCAATATTGTCACTATCATTCCATACTCCTGCACCGTTTTGGGTCCAGTCGGTATCTGATCCTCCTGCTGATACATAACAATCAACATCACCAGGATTACATCCTGGGTCTAGTGTTTGTCCTGGGGTAAAGGGTGCTGCGAATACCGTCATTGCTGTGGTCAAGAGTGCTGTGGTGAGAGCGATGAAGGTGTATTTGAGGGGTTGGGTGGTTGTTTTCATGTTGTTGTTAAAATAATGTTAATGGGTAAATGATATGTGGTAGTATAGCAAAATTTACATCTTATAGGAATTAAAAAACTCCTCCTTCAATTCCTCAAACCTATCCTCGAGAATCGCTTGTCGAATTTCTTTTACGAGATTCACAATGAAATAGATATTATGAATGGAACCGAGTGTACCGGCCAACATTTCATTGGATCGATAGAGGTGGGCGAGGTATGCTCGTGTGTAATTTTTTGACGTATATGATGGGGTGGCGGTATCGATCGGTGAAAAGTCAGTTTTGTATTGTGATTTACGCAGGTTGATAACTCCATTACGAGTATAGACATGTCCATGTCGCGCGAGGCGTGTGGGTGTCACACAGTCAAAGGTATCGCACCCAGCCTCCACTCCAAGAAAAATATCTATCGGATCGCCGATACCCAAAAGATGCCGAGGTTTTTCTTCTGGTAAAATTTCATTCACCCACCCGACGGCCGTTGCCATATCTTCTTTGTTGAAACTCCCTCCAATACCGAACCCATCAAAATTCATAGCGGCTAATGTTTCGGCAGATTCTTTACGTAAGTCTTCGTGGCGACCGCCCTGCACCACGCCGAAGAGAGCCTGTATATTCTCAGAGTCGAGTTTTTCATGCTCATCAATACACCGCTTGGCCCAGCGATGAGTACGATCCATAGCGGCACGCTGATACTCATGGTCTGCCAACGGTGACGTACACTCATCAAAAGCAAAGATAATATCGGCTCCCAAGTTCCATTGGATCTGCATAGAACGTTCTGGAGTAATACGGTGGAGTTGTCCATTGAGGTGTGATTTGAACGTAACTCCCTCTTCATCGATAGTAGCGAGCTTGTTCTTTGGGCCTTTTTTCTCAGAAACCATCTGGTCATCACCGTTGGCGACTTTACTTACTTTCGTACCAAAAGCCTCTCCAAGCGAGAACACTTGAAAACCACCACTGTCAGTAAATGTCGGACCATTCCAATTCATAAACTCTGAAATGCCCCCACCTTGCGCAACAATATCATCACCTGGCTGTAAATAGAGATGATAGGTATTTCCGAGCACCGCCTGCCCGCCACATTCTCGGACCATTTCGGGTGTCA
This sequence comes from Candidatus Nomurabacteria bacterium, assembly GCA_020632195.1. Taxonomy (GTDB): domain Bacteria; phylum Patescibacteriota; class Minisyncoccia; order Phycocordibacterales; family UBA1006; genus JACKGA01. The sequence goes on from JACKGA010000002.1 coordinate 63,404, forward strand.
TAGCTTTGACGGTAGCCTTGGTCCCCACGACAATAAATGCTGGAGTCTGGATATCCCCATGCGGTGTGTGAATGACTCCCGCGCGCCCGAGTTTGCCAGGTATTTTTTTGTTGATTTCAAAACTAAACATAGGGTACGTGACAAGTGACAAGTGACAAGTGACAAGTGACAAGTGACAAGTGACAAGGAGATTATAATGTGCTTTCCGTCTCAATTTCTACCCACTGTATTGTCTTTGGGTTCATCGGTAGAGCAATAAAAACTTGCTGTAGAGCATCGCGATCATCAAAAAGAATACTTTCAACATAACCCAAAAGTGTCACTTCGCGAGTCCCCTGCCAAACAATAGGATCACCGAGAGCAATTTCAAAATCTCGTGGTAGCTTGGCAAGATACACCCCCTGCCCGCGCCCTGTAATTTCCAAACTCATTGACGAAAGGTACTGCACCGCCTGAACCAACCGACCATGGGTAAAAAATGGTTCTACAGTTGAGAAGGTATCAGAAACTTCGGCGAGAGTGCCGATTGCATTGTCACCATAATACACCACAGACCCTGGTACGAGGCCATCTTTTGCCCCAGCATCGACTGTCCATACAGCGCCACGCTTGATGACATGAGCCATAACTACATCAGTACGACTATCGCTCGTAAACCTATCGGCGTGATCAAAGCGCAACAGCTTATTTTGTTCTTCCAGAAATCGTACACGTTCCTGCAAAAAATCATTTTCTTGTATAAGCATTTTCGATGAGGATGTCATGCCACGAGCACTCTCAGACCAACCTTCCGCTGCGCGCCATACTCGAATACTCAGACGAGATACCATCGGCTTCATGATGAAAAAAAAGAGACCAAGAACGATCAAAATGACCAGAGCGGCAAGAGAACGCATCACGGAAGACGGTTTGTTATCGTGGTGGTAATTCATCATGTTCGTGTACTAATACCTGACGATACGCATGCAAATCAGAAAGGATCATACCCGCACCACGTGCAACGGCTGACAGCGGGTCATCAGATACATACACGGGCACTCCAAGCTCATTACTAATCAAAGTATCAAGATGACGAATCAATGCTCCCCCACCGGTAAGAAACACGCCACGCTTCATCACATCTGAGACAATTTCTGGCGGAGTAATCTCAAGCACTTCTTTGACAGAGTCCACAAGGTCGGCAATAGATTCGGCCAATGCCTCACGGATGTCGGCATCAGTTACGATAATCTCGCGGGGCAAGCCCGTCACCAGATCACGACCGCGGATATTCATTTCAAGAGCCTCATCAGGCAAGACTGAGCTCACTCCAATTTTGATCTCTTCTGCAGTTTTTTCACCAATCAAAATCTTGAATTCATTACGAATAAAATTCACAATCTGACGATTCAGATGATCCCCAGCGATTTTTGTATTTTTTGACTGTACAATTCCCCCGAGTGAGATGACGGCAATATCGGTCGTACCGCCACCCATATCGATCACCATTGATCCTACAGGATCATTCACGGGTAATCCGATGCCGATCGCAGCAGCCATAGGCTCTTCGACAATAAAGACTTCACGTGCACCTGCAGATTTAGAAGCATCGACAACAGCACGTGTCTCTACATTGGTAATACCCGAAGGCACTCCTACCACGACACGTGGCGGAAAACGAAATCCTTTACGTCCGGTGCGCTCTGCTTTTGAAATCAAATAACGCAGCATCTCCTCGGTCACTTCAAAATCAGAAATAACCCCATCCACAAGTGGACGGACGACATCGATATGCCCAGGATTGCGACCGAGCATTTTTTTTGCTTCATTTCCTACAGCGACGACTCGTCCTGTCTTTTTATTCAGCGCCACAATTGATGGCTCATCGATCACGATCCCCTGCCCCTGAAGATACACAAGAGTATTGGCCGTCCCGAGGTCAATACCGATATCATGTGAAAAACGCTTGTACAGAGAGTCAAGAAATCCCATATAACTAAAGCGCACTATACTGAAAAAGAAAATAAGAGCAATACTCTAATTCTGAAGTATTGATGTAATTTTTTCAAATAATGCAGGCAGTGCGATAATTTTACTCTCATCACTACCTCTCCTTTTTACCTCTACTCCACCATTCTCCAATGATCGTTCGGATATGACAACACGCCACGGAATACCAATAAGGTCTGCATCGGCAAATTTTTCGCCCGCACGCACATCGCGATCGTCATACAATACCTCTACGCCAGCATCTTGGAGCTGTTGATAGAGGTCTTGTGCTTTTTCATTCATATTCATAGAAATCAGATGAACACGAAATGGCGCAATCGATTCTGGCCAGATGAGTCCGTTGTCATCAGACATATTTTCGGCAATGACTGCCATTACACGCGTGATCCCGATTCCATATGAGCCGAGATGTACATAGGACTGTTCACCATTTTCATCAGTTACTTTCAAATCCATCTTTTCGCATTTTTCAGTACCAAAGGTAAAAATATTCCCTACCTCGGCGGTCACGTGACGCTCGAGCTCGCTCATGGTCACATCCATTTTTGCAAGGAGGGTATCATTGATCACTTCTTCGTTGAGTGCAATATTCTTTTCGCGATTGATATACACTATATCTTCACCCGCTGCACAAATTGTCTGGAATTCGTGACTATAGTTATCGGTAAACGCGCCTCCTTCGGCATATGTAATGAACGTGCTCTCACCCAAGCCAAGACGATCGTATACACGAGTATATGCATCCATTACTGATTGATAGAATGCCTCATGTGCGGTAGCATCCATAGTATACGAATACATGTCTTTCATGATAAATTCACGCCCACGCAAAAGCCCACTTTTAGCACGCAATTCATTACGCATTTTTACCTGGAATTGGTATACATATGCAGGAAGATCACGGAAACTCGCCAGATGGTTTTTCATCATATTGGTAATCGGTTCTTCATGCGACCACCCAAAACCGATTTCGCCACCAGCATGCAGCTGAGACTTGAACCACACATCTACCTTTTCATCATCCCAACGATCAGTCGCAATCCAAGTGTCCTTGGGTTGAATCGACGTCATGATCATTTCCTGTCCGCCAATAGCATCCATTTCTTCGCGGACAATCTGTTTGATCTTCTCTACGACACGCAAACCTAGTGGTAATAAATCATACGCCCCTGCCATTTCTTTGTGAATAAATCCTGCACGAATCAACAGCTGGGCATTTTTTGCCTGTTCATCGGCGGGGGTTTCTTTGCGTGTTTTGGTAAAAAGATGTGATTGTTTCATATGGTGCACATAGTACCCTAAAATAAAATTGGGTAAAGAAAAAGCCCTGCAAAACGAGGGCTTTTCTTGAAACAAACCGTTTAAAATTTAGAACGGTTGATATATTTTGATTCTTTTTTCCAAAAAATCTATTTCTTCTTTTTCTAGTATAAATTCTTCATTTTGAGTTTCAAAATTGAGAAAATAAACCAATGCTTTATAAATAAAGATTTTTCTCAAGTGCTCAGCTGCTCGCTTTGAAGCATACTCCTCTTTTTTCTTTTCTTTATAAAAAGCTTTATGGATGTCCTTGATAAAATAAGAGTCCATCCTGTGCTCTATTTTTGGAAAAAAGACACCTGGGATGATATCCAGTGTCGTTTCTCCTTTTTCATTGTAAAAATTTGTTGGCATTACATTGGAAAACGCCATAATAAATTCTTTAGATACGTTTTTTCCTAAAAGAGGTCTTAATGTTTCTTTCCAATCTTGAATGGTCATGATATCTTGCATTGAATCACACATATTTATTTAATTTTAAAGGTTAAAAATTTAGTTCATCTACCAACATATACTCTCAAAAATATCTTGTCAAATATGATACGTATGTTAGTATCCAGAGGTCACAGTATTAATAAATATACCTCTGTCCCAAAGACCTCTCTACGATATGTCTTGCCTACTGATGTGGCCAGTAGTACTAACGTTTCTTTTTTATAAGATCCGTGCAGAGCAACATAATCACAAGTGCTTAGCTGCTCGTTTTGAAAAATAATCTATATTTTTCACTTGTAACTTTTCACTTGCAACTTTGTATATGAATATTCCTACACAGGAAGCTATGTATGAGGCGAGTGTCCATGTCGGATATTCTCGTTCTCGTCGTCACCCATCGGTGACATCATCTCTTTTTGGGATGAAGCATCGTATGGACATTATCAATCTCCAAGCTACTGGAGATCAGATGCAATCCGCACATGATTTCTTGAAAACTGTTTTGGCGACAGGGAAAAAAGTCCTTTTTGTCGGCACCAAGCCAGAAACCAAACGTATGGTCGAAGACACGGCAAATAAACTCGATATGCCGTATGTCACCAAGCGTTGGGTTGGCGGAACTCTGACCAACTTTAAACAAATTCGTTCTCGTGTTGATATGTTGAACGATTTGCAAGAGCGTACCGAAGCTGGGACACTGGTGTATCGCACTAAAAAGGAACACCTCTTGCTAAAGCGCAAAATGGCAAAACTCGATCTCAACTTTGGTGGTGTTCAAGATATGAAATCACTCCCTGGGGCTGTTGTAGTCATTGATCCCAAAAAAGAACATCTTGCAGTAGCAGAAGCACGCCGTCTTGCTCTTCCAGTTATTGCTCTGGCCAATACTGATTGTGATATTAGTATTATTGATTATCCTATTGTGGGAAATGATGCTAACGTGGATAGCGTAGGACTTGTACTCAATACCCTTACTGATGGGGTAAAAAATTAATATTTCTCAAGGAGTATTAATGTATTAACATAATATGGTTATAAGTAGGTAGCCAAAGGGAAGCGGTACTCAACTCTACCCATCTACTTGCTGATAACTACTCACTACTATGAATATTTCAACTGAAGATATTAAAAAACTCCGCGATGAGACCGCTGTATCAATTGGAAAATGTAAAGAAGCGCTCGAAGAAGCAAAAGGCGATATGAGCAAGGCTCGTGAAATCTTAAAAGAATTTTCTCAAAAAGCCGCTGCTAAAAAAGCTGATCGTGAGCTTGGCGCTGGACTTATCGTCTCATACATTCACAGCAATGGACAAGTCGGGACGCTCCTTGAGCTCGACTGTGAAACCGACTTTGTTGCCAAGAATGAAGATTTTGTTGCCCTGGCAAACGATATCGCCATGCATATCACCGCTATGATGCCAGAAGATATGGAAGCGCTTCTTGCGCAACCTTTCGTCAAAGACCCAAGCAATACCGTAGAAGAGATGATCAAGCAAGGTATTCAAAAAATGGGTGAGCGCATCGAAATTAAGAAATACACACGCATGTCTGTAATGGAAGGATAATTGATGGTATACTAGAAAAATCGTATGTCTCAGACATTACTTATTCTTTTTTATATTGCACTTGGAGTACTTGCCGTTATCATCGGGCGTGGTCTTTTGTTTCCTCAATATATATCAGCCAATGCGAGTAAGTCTATCTTTGATATTGCTACTATTGCACAAGGGGCGCGTGATTTCATGACATGGATTCCTCGCATTGTGCGTATGACACTTGTCAATCTTGCAAGCGGAGTAAGTCTGCTGATTAAAAATATCATGCATCGATTAGAACGCTATGGCGATCGACACGAACAAACAGAACACGATACGCTATAAAAAGTTGACTCCCCTTTTAAAATTGCTATTATGCTTGCCGTGCACATATGACGTGCATGGCAAGACAAGCCAGCATAGCTCAGTTGGTAGAGCATCGGTTTTGTAAACCGCAGGTCGTCAGTTCGAGTCTGACTGCTGGCTCCAAAAAAGTAAAAGCTCCCGTTGGGAGCTTTTACTTTGTAAAGTTTCTTATAGTTGAGCTGGCGAAGATTGACACAAGAGAAACGCTCATACCACTTCCCTTACAAAATGCTATACTGTCAGCATATGCACAATAAAGGTTTTACACTTATTGAACTTCTTGTCATTATTGCGATTATTGCAATCTTGGTAGGAATTGTTGTGGGAGTATTATTACCTGCACGGCTTAAGGCAAAAGATGCTGCGGTGATATCATCAGTGGCAAGCTATCGAACACAAGCTCAGCTCGTTTTTGCTGGAGACTTTACAGGACTCTGTGCTAGTAGCTCATTTGCAGAAATCGAGGACTATATTCTTTCTCAAGGAGCAATACTTGATTCATGTGAAGATTATGATGATTATTATCGTGTTGTGATTGGTCTACCAAGCGCTTTTGCTGTGAGCTCATTTCCAGCACGCGCCTATGCTGCCGGTGAGGATGGGTATTGTATAAATTCACTTGGTGATTCGAGGCGCGTCATCTTGGCAGAAGTCTCACAGATAGAAGCTCCATCTTGTACACGCAATAGTGATACAGGAGGTGTCTCTACGGTACCTCTTCAAACAGCCCCTACCTATCAACTCCTCTGCGAGCCTTCCTGTTCTGGTAGAAAATGTCTTGCAGAATCGTACCGGCCTGCTTGTTATGAAACAAATACTGCATTTGATAAAAAAAACCAAATCACAAGCACCCAGGTTGACCTATCGTTGTGCACAACAGAACCAGTACGCTGCTCTTCATCTGGAACTATTATACCCTAGTGATTCAATCCTAAGATTTACTCTACGAATAAACCACCCTAAAAGAGTGGTTTATTGCACTAGCCTACGGTTATGTCCTACTCCTGATCATCTCCATCGACCATATCCTTTACTTTTTCTTTCGTATCTTCGATCTTTTCTTTCATGTCTTCTTTCAAGTCAGTTATTTTTTCTTTTGCTGTATCCATCTTGCAAGACGCGCAGGTCCCGTCATCACAACATTTTCCTGCATCACATGCTCCATCATCACATTTTTTGCCTTTACATTTTTTACATGGACAACCAAAAAGGAGTACCAGGCCTGAAAGCCCAACAGCAATGTATACAATATGAGTGAGAATATTAGGAAGGAGCCAAGCTACAAAATCCCAATTAAAAATACCAACCAGAAGCCAGTTGAGCGCACCAATAATAACAAGAATCCACATGATTTTCATACCCATGCAACTTTTTTTTGTACCATTCTTTTTCATATGAGAGGTTATCGGGCTTCTAGAGAGAATAGGACTCTTCTTTAAAAGAAATCGGTCAGACCCTCTAAAAACCTATTATAATTAATAAATGAATAAAATGAAGTGTTATATCTCCAATGCATACTATTATATCATATACACAAAAAAACCAAGAGAATTTATAGCTGTACGACGATGACACCCTCGCCTCCTTCATGACGTTTTGCAAAACGATACCGATATCCCCATGCAATAAGGAGCTCTTGTGTCAAAACGCGTACTACTGGACCATTGGGGCCGGAGTGATGTCCTTTCCCCACAATAATATGTATCAACATGTATCCATGCTCTTTGGCATCTAACATACATGCCTGAAGTTCATCAGTGACCTCGTAACTATGTACACCATGTAGATCATAGACGGCTTGTGGTTCCTGAGGATATTTATTCATACAAGAGATATTTTCTACACCCTAAAGATGTGTGGCATTCCACAATGTGGTTCTCTCTTCTTCGGGGGAAAGGTAGATCTTATTCAATAATCCAAAAGCTTTCTCACTTTTTCATTTGATCGAATCTTTTCATGGACCTTGGCTTCAATCTGACGAATACGTTCACGTGTCACACCAAACTCGCGACCCACTTGCTCAAGCGTATGACTAATACCATCATGAAGTCCATATCGCATTTCAATAATACGTTGTTCTTTTTCGGTCAAGTCTCCAAGAATTTCATGGATCTGGTCATGGAGAATACGTTTTGATACATCAGTACTTGGCTGCGCCACCATATCATCCGCAATAAAATCGCTTCGCGCTGATGACTCATCGCTATCATTTGAAATCGGCTCCTCAAGTGAAAGTGTGTTTTGATTGATTTTTTCAATCATATGGATTTTCTCCACTTCAATTTCCATTTCAGCGGCAATTTCTTCTGGCAATGGCTTTCGCCCTAAATCTTGTGAAAGTTTACGATAAATTTGCTTATACTTTGAAATTGTTTCCACCATATGCACAGGGATACGAATAGTCCGCGACTGATCGGCGAGCGCACGAGTAATTGACTGACGAATCCACCAGGTCGCATAGGTTGAAAATTTGTACCCTTTGGTCCAATCGAATTTATCAACCGCCTTGAAAAGACCCAAATTCCCTTCTTGAATAAGATCAAGAAGTGTCAGATCGGGACTACGTCCTACGTATTTCTTGGCAATAGAAACCACCAAGCGTAAGTTTGCTTTGGCCAAGAGGTTACGTGCTTCTTCATCCCCCCGTTCGATACGCTGGGCAAGTTCACGCTCATCGGCTGCCTTGATCAATGGATACTGTCCAATTTCTTTGAGATACATTTGGATAGAATCGTAGGCACTTCCTGAGGTACGTTCGTATTCCTTGAGATTCAAAAGCCCGCTCATGGTGTCGTCTTCTTCATCGCCTTCCATCGCTAGAAGGTTGACCCCCTCGGAAATAACCACTCCCGCACTCTCGAGCGCCTGATAGATTTCATCCAGAAAAAGAATATCTGTCTCGATCTGTGGAAATGATTTGAGGATCTCATCATAGGTAACAAAACGACGATTTTTCCCTTTTTCGACGAGCTGCTGAAGCAACTCTTCCTTAGAAAGCTTTGGTATTGCCTTTTTTGCAGGAGTAGTTTTAGAGGTGCTTTTAATTTTTTGAGTCTTTGTCGTGGTTGGCTTTTTGGTTGCAGGCGTTTTTTTTGACGCCGACGCGGGAGCCTTTTTGGTTGTGGCTTTTTTCTTGATTGCCATGTGTTTGGTATTGTACGGATTTTCAGTGGTAAGTAAATAAGACAGCACTACACCTCATTCATCTTTTCTCTTACTTCGTGTATCTTTTTGCGTAATGCCTCGACTTCTGAGAGCTGTGTAGCTGTATTGAGCTCGCGTTCTTGCCTATATAATTTCCCAAGAACAATCTGCAATCCCAAACCGCGGACAAAGACCCCAGCCGAACGCGCATCGGGCTGTTCCATATGTACACGGATAATCAACTCATCAATGAGCGATCCAAACGTTTCATATACATCTGTATACTGTATATCGAGTTGATATTCTTGAAAGAGCTCATCCACTTGTTGAATGAGTCTTTCTTTTTGTTCATTATCTTCTCTCCCTTCCAAATACCCAACCAACATTTCTTTAGGGGAAAGGAGTGACAAAGCCCCGCGAGCTTCTGATGTCTGATCTTTTCTATTTGGAATCTTCCGTATGAACCCCGTTGTCCAAGCTTGGAAATCTTCGTGCACCGCCTGTATAGAAGTATTCATAATACTCTGTACCCGCTGGAGATAATGATCACGTAAAATAGGATTGGTATAGCCAGCAATCAGATCATAGACATCGGCATGCAGTGCCTTTAGTCGAGCATGTGGGTCACCTATTTCATCTCGAATACGTTCGAGGCGTACATCAATATAATCCCTCGGCGACGCAATCAATTCTTTCCAGGTGTCTTTGTTTGCGTGAATAACATCCGCAGGGTCTTTCCCATCGGGCATCACGACTACTTGTACTTTCATATCTTCACCCGTTGCAATACGCACACTGCGCCCTGCTGCCTTGAGGCCCGCATCATCTCCATCAAGTGCTAAAATTACCGTATTGGTAAAACGCTTGATAAGCTTACAGTGGTATGGAGTCAAAGCGGTACCTGATAGCGCCACAGCGTTTGTCGCTCCGGCTTGGTGCGCCATCAGGAGGTCAATTTGCCCCTCAACAATATAAACTTTATCTTCTTGCTTCATAACCTGCTTGGCACGATCATAACCGAAAAGAATTCGAGATTTATCGTACAATTCGCCTTCAGGACTGTTTACATATTTACCGATGCGCGATGTGTCTGTCTGAGAATCAGGAAGCGTATAAATACGACCAGAAAATGCCACCGGCCTCCCCTGCCCATCAAAGATCGGAAACATAATGCGCTCTCGAAAACGATCATAGATACCTTTTTTACCGTCTATTGCCAAACCTGCACGCTTGATGAGATCATCAGTAAAACCTTTATTTTTGAGTATATCTGTCAGATGTTGCCAGCCCGCCGGCGCATATCCCACGTGAAAATTTACCAGTGTCTCTTTGGTAAGCCCACGCTCATTGGTGAGATAGTCGACAATGGCTGGTGTCTTACGCAACTGTACTTCATACCAGCGCATTGCCAGATCCATAATTTTATATAAATGCTCACGTTCGCTTTTTTGTTCTTTAGCTTCGGAATGATAAGTGAGTTCGACGCCCGCGCGGTCAGCCAAAAGCTTCAGCGCTTCTTTGAATTCTAGTCCTTCGATTTCCTGGATAAAAGAGAAAATATCCCCACCTTTGCCGCATCCAAAACATTTATAAATACCTTTGTCGGGTGTCACATAAAAAGACGGGGTTCGTTCGTTGTGAAACGGACAACACGCCCGCATGTTTTTTCCCGCGCCTTCCAATGAAACATATTCACCAACGATTTCTTCAATGGTCAGGCGATCTTTGATTTGTTGGACATGGTCGTTCACTGTCCTGTACTATAGAGGGTTTTGTGGGGTTGGGCAAGATTAACTCCACCACTAAGACCACAACCTTGTCATCCCGGGCTTGACCGGGGATCTAGGGGGATAACTAATTAACCCTCAAGCCATGTAATAACTGCATCATTCACGAGACGAATCTGATCCTCATGCTTTCTATAATCATGTTGAACTCCTTTTAAAATCACAAACTTTTTATTTCTTTTAATCTTTTTAAAATAATTTTCTATTAATACAGGAGGAACCTTTGTATCTTTTTGACCTGCAATGAGAAGGATTGGGCACATGATATGAGTAAGATCTACTCTTTGAGAATATATCTCTTCAACAATTTTGTAAGGGACTTGGTATATAATCTCAGTATCTTTTTTAGGATGACTCCGTTTACTAATACGAAAACCGCTCTTCCTCCATTCAGTCTTAGTCTCGAGAATATCTCTACTTAATGGACACATAATCCCAACAACTTTTTCTATCAAGTGTGGGTATTCTATAGCAAAAGCAACTGAAACCATACCGCCCATACTGTGCCCAATTAATGTGATGGGTAATGTGCCATATTCCCTAATTACAAACCGCAGTATGGTATTAATATCATCTTCATATTGCTGAAACCCAAAAGCCCCTATATCCCCATCGCTTTCCCATGTTCCAAGTGGATCAAAACGGACAACCAAAAAAACCGTTCTTGCGAAGATTTTCTGCAAGTATTACCAAATGAAGATAATCTTTCGAATCTAGATAACCTTGACATAGAATATCTATACCCTTCGGGGTATTAAGAGGCTCATGAATGGTAAGAGCGAGATTAAGTCCAGTTTGTGATGAGGGGATAAAAATATTTTTCATACACTATTAAATTTATACCTCCATCTCCCCCTCAAACACAAACGTCGCTGGTCCCTCGAGCCATACATTAGTAAATCCTTGTTCGGGCGAATAATCAAAAGAAATCGTCAGTACGCCCCCAGGCATATGAATAGCCACGGGCGATGTGACACCCTTCTGCTCGGCAAGCGCGAGCGCTACTGCGGTCGCACCCGTACCACAGGCGAGTGTCTCGTCTTCTACGCCACGTTCGTAGGTGCGCACATGCCATTGACCATCAATGTGTTCGACATAGTTCACATTCACACCATCCTTTTCGCTACATCGATCACGTAATTTGCGTGCCTCGGTGACAATAGGAAATTCTTTTAAATTTGGAACATATTGAATATGATGCGGAGTCCCTGTAGAGACGAATGTCAATCCGTTTTTCTCTTGAATAGCTTTCACATCAATCATATCGATCTTTACCTTTCCTTCGGAAACCAGTATCCCCTGATGAGGAGCATCAGGACCCATAAAGGTAATTTCTTGATTCTGTTCGATGATTCCTAGTTGGTGCGCAAACGCCACAATACATCGCCCGCCATTACCACACATAGATCCACGACTCCCGTCACTATTGGCGTAGAACATTTCAAAAGCTTGTTCATCGTGGTTTTGCAAAAGGATAATCCCATCAGCCCCCACGCCAAACTTGCGGTCGCAGAGGCGTGCAATCAATTCTTTGTTTTCCCAATCAAACCACTCTTCCCTATTATCGAGCATGACAAAATCGTTGCCTGCACCATTGTATTTGTAGAATATGATATTCATATTCCAATTATAACAAAAAACACCCCGCAGGGTATTTTTTGAACATTAGGCTTCGAATGTTTCTACTATTTCTTCCTCCTCTTCCTCGGGATACAAATCCGTCATATCAATGAAATCATCAGTCAATCCTGTCCCAGCCGGGATCAAATCACCAATAATCACATTTTCTTTCAAACCGCGAAGTACGTCATTGCGCCCTTCGATTGCAGCTGCAATCAGAACACGATTGGTATGCTGGAATGAAGCCGCAGACAACCATGAAGTCGTCGACAATGAAACATTACTAATACCTTGTAAAATAACATCTGCCTTGGCAGGAAGCTTGCCCTCTGCTTCCAGTTCTTCGTTCACTCGATTCAGGCGCACAACCTCAACGGTTTCACCCGTCGTGAAGAGTGAATCTCCTGGATCAGTAATTTCACAACGAGAGAACATCTGACGAACAATCAGTTCCAAGTGTTTCCGATCGACACCGGTACCGTGCAATTCATACACTTTTGAAATTTCTTCAATGAGGTAATTTTCAGCAGCTTCTTTACCTGCAACTTGAAAAATTGCTTGCGGATCACATGACCCATCGGTGAGCGCTTGTCCTGCTACAACATTTTCTCCCTTTTTCACAATTGGGATACGGCGCGCATCGATCTGATACGTCACCGTCTGTGAGCCTTTGTTGCTCTTGCCTGCCGCATCTTTTGTCAGATGAAGCGTCTTGATACCATCTTCGGTCACTATATTGCTAATCATACCATCAGCCTCTGCAATAACCGCAGGCACCTTTGGTGTGCGACGCTCAAAGAGCTCTTCTACACGTGGGAGACCCTGGGTAATATCACGCCCCGTAACACCTCCAGAGTGAAAAGTTCGTAGGGTCAACTGAGTACCCGGCTCACCAATGGCTTGTGAGGCAACCGTTCCGACTGCTTCTCCGAGCTTAACCAAATGATTACGCCCAAGATCAAGTCCGTAACACTGGCTACACAATCCATGCCCGGCTTCACAGGTCAATGGTGAACGTACGGTGACTTCCTCCACACCTGCAGCTTCGATTGCTGCAGCAACCTCTTTCGTAATCAACGTATTACGATTAAAGACATTATTCCCTTTTGGATCTTTTACTGTATCACCAGCAACACGACCAATAATCATATCTGAAAGAGATTTCTCAAGCCCATCGATCACCTGTGCACGCATCACGAGACCCTTGGTGGTACCACAATCATCTTCACTGATAACTACTTCCTGTGCCACATCATGCAGACGACGTGTGAGGTATCCGGCTTTCGCTGTGTTGAGCGCGGTGTCAGTCAGACCCTTACGCGCCGTAGTCGTGTTGATGAAGTATTCCAGCGGGGTAAATCCTTCTTTATAGCAAGAACGAATCGGGAAATCGAGCATGTGCCCTTTGGCATTAACAATAATTCCCTTCATACCAGCTACCTGCGAATATGAATTCATATTCCCACGAGCCCCAGAGGTCATCATCATGTCCATGGCAGCATTCTCGGTCAATTCTCCTTTCAAAAGCTCCATAATTTCATGTTTTACTTCTTCCCATGTTTCAATTGTCATACGATAGCGCTCTTCATCAGAAATCAGTCCACCATCATATTGTTCATTGATTTTAGCAACTTTTGCTTCGCCTTCCGCCATTTTTTCATTCTTACCAGCTGGCACGCGTGCTTCATCCATACCATGCGTAATTCCCGACATAGTAACGTATTTGTTACCAAAATGCTTAATCTTGTCGAGCATTGCCGGCGCTTCATCCACACCATAGCGATCAATCACTTCAGAGATGATACGGTTAAGTTGTTTTTTTCCAATAGCCTTATTGATAAAGGCAAAATCATCAGGGAAAATACTATTGAAGATAAGCAGTCCTACTGATGTTTCGAAGAACCCCCCTTCATACTTTGCATATTTAAGAGTATCACTTCCACGGACTTTGATACGAGCACGGAAATCAATAATCTCATAATCATAGAACATAATCGCTTCATTTACAGATCCAAAGACGCGTCCTTCACCTTTGGCACCATCGACCATAGTCGTCATCCAATATGCCCCGAGGACAATATCCTGCGATGGAGCCACGATAGGATCACCCGTCTGTGGTTTCAAAAGGTTTTTATTTGCCGCAATCAATTCTCGTGCTTCGCGCTGTGCTGGTTCTGACAATGGCAAGTGGACCGCCATTTGGTCACCGTCGAAGTCTGCGTTGAATGCAGAACATACCAATGGGTGTACCTGAATAGCACGCCCTTCGATCAATACAGGGTTGAAAGCCTGAATAGATAGACGGTGCAAAGTCGGTGCACGGTTCAAGAGAACATACTTTCCTTTAATGACGTGCTCCAAAATTTCCCATACTTCATCATCGGCTTCTTCGATCATGCGGTTCGCTCCACGGATGTTGAAGGCCAATTCACGTTTGATAATTTCTGCCATCACAAAGGGACGGAATAATTCCAATGCCATGTGTTTTGGCAATCCACATTGATTCAAATGCAAACGCGGACCTACCACAATCACCGAACGACCCGAGTAGTCGACTCGTTTCCCCAAGAGGCTTTTTCGAAAGAGACCCTCTTTCCCCTTTAGATTATCGGCAAGTGATTTGAGCTTGCGTGTTTGCGCTTTACTCATCGCCGCTGACCCTGAGTGTTTACGGATAGAGTTATCAATAAGAGAGTCGACTGCTTCTTGCAAAATACGTTTTTCATTCCGCAAAATCACATCAGGAGCACCAATTTCCTGCAATTTTTTGAGACGATTATTACGATTGATCACACGACGATAGAGGTCGTTGATATCGCTTGTCGCATGACGCCCCCCTTCGAGTGCCACCATCGGGCGCAGTGCCGGAGGGATAATAGGGATGACCTGGAGGAACATCCATTCTGGGTTGGTATGTGAACGGATAAGCGAACGGATAAGTACCAGACGCTTCTGGATTTTTTCTCGTTGTGCTTTTGTCGCTTCGACACGTGCATTTTCGAGTTCTTTTTCTAGGGCTGGCAAATCCAGATTCTTGAAGATATCAAAGATAGCTTCAGCCCCGATTCCTGCCTCAAAAAGCGTACTGTACTTCATCGAAAATGTATGGTATTCGAGTTCGGTCAAAACTTTGTGGACTTTCAAAGCGGTAATCTCATTCTTGGTCTGACTATAGAGATTTGAAAGTTTTTCCTGATCTTCTTCTGATTCAAGTGTTTTGAGCTTTGTCTTGTATTCAGTCTCAAGCTCTTTGAGAATTTTCTTCCGCGCATCATCATCAACTGAGGTGACAATATATCCCGCAAAATAGATAACTTTCTCGAGCTGGGTTACCGGCACGCCGAGCAAAAGACTCATACGTGATGGAATACCACGCAACATCCAAATATGCGCTACAGGTGATGCCAAATCAATATGCCCCATGCGTTCGCGACGTACCACGGCACGCGTCACCTCAACATTACACTTTTCACATACGATTCCTTTGTAACGGATTCCTTTATATTTTCCACAATAACATTGATAATCTTTTTCTGGTCCAAAGATTCGTTCATCAAAGAGTCCTCCACGCTCTGAACGTCCGGTACGATAATTAATTGTTTCTGGTTTGACCACTTCCCCGCGAGACCAGCTACGTACAATGTCTGGTGACGCAATAGAAATCTGAAGTGAAGTAAATTCATTTTGTTTCATCTGTTTCATAAGCAAAATAAGATTAGCGATTAAGCTTCGGCTTCTTCTGAACGTTCATGTCGACTACCACGAATCTCTACATTCAATGACAAACCACGTAAGTATTTGAGCAATACATTGAAGGCAGCTGGCGCATTAGGTTCTTTGATACGATTACCATGAATGATGGCATCAAATGTTTCTGAGCGCCCTACAATATCATCTGATTTCACGGTCAGCATTTCACGCAACGTGTGAGCTGCACCATATCCCTCCAAAGCCCAAACTTCCATTTCTCCAAAACGCTGTCCTCCCGATTGACTCTTACCACCCAATGGCTGCTGAGTAATCAATGAGTATGGACCGATTGCACGGGCGTGCATCTTGTCCGCGACCATGTGATGAAGTTTCAACATATACATATACCCCACGGCAATTGGCTGATCGAAGCGTTCTCCGGTCTGACCATCGATCAAGGTAACTTTTCCAGAACGATCAAATCCTGCAGCTTCCAATTCATTCTTAATTTCACTTTCGGTAGCACCAGAAAACGGTGGAACAATCGCCTGATAATCAAGCGTCTGCGCTGCAAGACCGAGGTGCATTTCCAATACCTGTCCGAGGTTCATACGTGATGGTACACCCAATGGAGTCAGGACAATATCAATCGGTGTTCCATCTTCCATATAGGGCATGTCTTCTTCTGGGAGCACCACTGAGATAACACCTTTGTTTCCGTGTCGCCCTGCAAGCTTGTCCCCTACCTGTACGGGACGCAGCTCTGCTACTTCAACATAGATTTTTTTGAGAATTCCTGATTCAAGTTCGTCACCCTGCTCACGTGCAAATACTTTTACACCAATCACACGTCCTTTTTTACCATGACCAAGACGCAATGAGGTATCCTTCACATCACGAGCCTTTTCACCGAAAATTGAGCGCAGGAGGCGTTCTTCTGGGCTTAATTCTTTTTCTCCTTTCGGAGTAATTTTACCTACCAAAATATCATTTTCATGAACTTCAGCTCCTACGCGGATAATCCCATCTTCATCGAGGTTACGGAGCTTGAGCTCAGAAACATTTGGAATGTCGTACGTTGTTTGCTCTTCTCCGAGCTTGGTATCACGCACAATACATTCATATTCGTGGACACGGATACTGGTAAATGAATTTTCTTTTACTAAGCGTTGTGAAATAATAATCGCATCTTCGAAGTTGTGCCCTTGCCAACACATGAAAGCTACCAAAGCATTTTGTCCGACTGCTACTTGTCCGTTGTCAGTAGTAGAGGCATCGGCAAGAATATCTCCTTTCTTTACCTTGCTCCCAACTGTCAGGTGAGCAAGTGGTCGCTGATGCATGATGGAGTAGTTATTACTTCGAGAATAGTTAACAAGTTTCATCGTGTGGTCTTTTCCTTTACTATCAGATACCACAATTTTACGCCCATCAATTTCTTTGATGGTTCCATTCTCAGGAGCAAGAATAAGACGCCCCGTATCGCGCGCAGCTTGCTCTTCAATACCCGTCGCTACCAATGGAGCCTGCGGGATAATACATGGGGTTCCCTGCTTCTGCATGTTTGATCCCATAAGTGCACGGTTCGCGGCATCGTTTTCAAGAAAAGGAATAAGGGAAGTCGCTACCGAGAATGTCTGATTGGTCGCCACATCGATGTATTGCACGTCTTTTGGCTCAACGACAACGGGATCGCCTTTATATCGTACTTCTACTTGAGAGTCTTTGATTTTACCTTTTTCGTCATAATTAGTACCTGCGTGAGCAATATATTTGCGCTCTTCTTCAAAGGCATTCATATAAACGATTTCTCCCGTGATCACACCTTTATCAACTTTGACATAGGGGGTTTCGATCATACCGAATTCGTTGATGCGTGCATACAGCGCAAGGTGAAGAATCAAACCAATGTTTGGACCTTCTGGTGTATGAACCGGACAAACACGTCCATAATGTGATGGGTGAATATCACGCACTTCAAAACCTGCACGTTCACGAGTAAGACCACCTGGCCCAAGTGCTGAAAGCTTACGAATATCTTCGATTTCTCCAACGATATTTTCCTGACTCATGTATTGTGATAACTGGTTGGTCGAGAAGAATTCTTTGACGCGTGCTTGTAAAGGACGGGTATTGACGATTTGAATAGGCTGCGTTGTCTCATTGTCAATAGTCGACATCTTATCTTGAATATTACGCTTCATCTGGCTCATTCCTTTACGGACTTTTTGCTGCAAGAGCTCGCCTGCATATCGAATACGGCGTGAACCGAGGTGGTCAATATCATCAGCCTTTGAGCCCGGAGTAATATTCAAAAGCACCACGTGTTCTACGATACGTAGTATGTCGTCAGGAGAAAGGGTAGGATCATCAAGGCTCTTTTCTCCCGTCGGCATATCAAAACGCTTGTTAAATTGATATCGTCCTACACGTGATAAATCGTAGCGCTCATCACTGAAAAGATTATCGATAAATTCACGTGCATTTTCTACTGTTGCCTGTTCTCCATCACGGAGCTTACGGTACATCTCCACATATGCTTCATCAGCATTTGTAGTCGAATCTTTTGCAAGAGAGTGCGCAAGAAATTTTTGAATATCTTCTTTTCCTTTGAAAGCTGCAAGAATCTCTTCATTGGTTGAAAGACCCATGATACGCAAGAGTTGCGTTACAGGGAATTTACGTTTTTTATCGATGCGTACTTGGATGACTTTATCTTTTTCAGCCTCCATCTCTATCCAGATACCACGTCCTGGGATAATCTTGGCACCGAAGAAAATACCGAACTTCGTTTCGTTGTCAGTAAAAAAAACTCCGTAACTGCGAGCAATCTGTGGCACGAAGACACGCTCTGCACCATTGATAATGAACGTACCGTGATCAGTGATCATCGGGATTTCGGTCATCATGATTTCCTGCTCTACTTCTGTACCCAATGCACGGTTCACCAATTTGATCTTTGACTTAAGGATACCTTGATAGGTCTTTTTATTATCTTTACAAAAATATTCGTCCTCTTCTGGGGCGAGATAGGTAAAGTCAAGAAATTCAAGACGGAATTTCTTGTCGGCATAGTCAGTCAATGGAGAAAATTCGGCAATCGTTTCGCGAAGGCCGTTTTCCAAAAAGTGACGATATGACTCGACTTGGGTTTCAACCAAGTTTGGAATAGGAACCAAAGGCTCCTTGTACCGTGAAAAGGTTTTCTTCTCACGAATTGTTGAAGTCTTACTCATAGAAAAACATGAGGGCAGTGCACTATACAAGCGCACTACGACAAAAACACACACTGGACCGATGTGTGGGAGAGTTGAACTTATACGGTTATGAACGCGGAAATGCGTAGCATGAAATGTATGTTACAACTTAAAAACGCTAATAAATTACTCCGGGCAGGAGTAGTAACGCTAAAGCCATAACTCATTCGAGCGTTGATGGAGGGTACTATACTTATTTTTTTGATTTGGTCAAATTTGCTTAGTTTAAGTTTGACCAAAACTATTTTATGTGATTCAATTGGTTTGAACTTAAAAAAGAATATCATGGATTTAGAAATATTAGACAAGGCCTAGTAGTTATCTACTAGGCCTTTAAATCTATCTCCCCTCATCAGCCTTCCTCTAGGGATGTGGAATTTGAAAAGAGCGATTTGTAATCTAATAAAATATAAGAAACTGTTTAATTAGGGCTATTGATAAACTACGAACATAGTATTCGTATAGTTAACTTTGATTTCTGGAAATAGAGTAATAATTTCTTTTTCATGTTGGTAATAATTGTTTAAGTCCATTTCAAACCATAGACGCATAGCCTTATATAATTCAGATCCATCTCGAGCCTCAAGAGTACAATCAATATCTATCTCTTTAAATTTAGTACCGAGTTCGGCCAGGGCAGATTGCAACTTATCATAAGTGTAAAAATACTTCTTTCCTTGGAAGCCGAATACATAATCCTTTAATCTCTTGTAGTTTCCCTCTGGTTTATTTAACACAAAAATAGCTCTACCCCCTTCATTCAAATGAGATAATACTTGCTCAACAGCCTTCTTTTTATCTTTTAAGTAGAATAAGACGTGAGAAGCTATAATAAAATCATATTTTTCATCACTTTCCCATTTTTCAAAATCTGAATGAATAACGGTAGTTTTTTCATCAGTATAAGAACTTACAAAACTAGTATTTTTCTCAACAATAGTTATATCTTTTACACTCCCAGGGAATGATGGCGATTGGGAAAGCGTATCAAACCCAGCACCAATATTTAACATATTTTTTGGCTTTACTTCGTTTAGCAGTGAAAGAATTTGTTCCTCTACCTTTTGATTTTCATCAGAATGATTAATGAAGTTTTCAAAAAGAATTTCAGGTAAATAGAAATTTCCCCTCTTCTCCAGTTCAGCAACAGCAACAGTTGAAGACCACATAAGATTGAAATACTCTCGATAGCTGTCAGCAATATACTTATCTTCAATAACTATAACTTTTGGATTTATCGGATTACTCCAATCAAGCATATCAATAGTATCCCTATAGATATTCACTCCTACTTTTGTAATAAGACCCATAGGCATATAACGAACCTGCACCAATGGAATTTGTTCATATGTTTTTCCAAGAGCACTAACATCCTCGTTATATAAAATTTTGGTTTTTATATCTTTTGATGATCTATCGTGAATATAATTGACAAAAAAATCAATAGCATCTTGAAAATTAGAATTACCAGAACGTGCACCAAAGACCAACACCTCCTCATTTTTTTCAAGAGCGTTGTTTATTGAGTAATAATATTCTTTAATATTTTCAAATCCTTCAATTGTTTTTACCTTTGTATTATTCATATAAATTAATTATTTTCTTAAATCTACAGATTAAGAATGTCGGATAATAATCTCCATTTACCTGTTGTGCACTTGTATCAGCAAAATCAGAACCTTCATAGATTTCCAATAATTGAAGTTTTTTAAGAATACTTGAAGAAAAATATTCACTAAAAGTATGAGATGGTTCTTCGGCAACAATACTTCCCTTAAATAGTACCGAACCAACCTTTTCCTGCTTATAATAATCACGATGTTTTGATTTCTTTTCCATAAACTGTCGTAAAGGATGCACTGTTAAGAATACCAACTCTCCATCAGCTTTTAATACCCGAACCATTTCTTGAATACTTGTCTCAATATCTTCTGAAGTTTGAAGAGCATATTTACTCAAAACATAATCAAACTGGTTATCTTCAAAGGGCAGGCTTTCAAATAAACCAACTTTTATATCTCTATCTGGTAAACGTTCCTGAGCGATTTTAATCAACCTCTCTGAAGCATCACAACCAGAAATGATAGCTCCTTGTTCTTCGTAGAAAACCAAATCTGTACCATCTCCACAACCAGCATCTAAAATAAATTTTTGCTTCAAATTTATTTTTTTAAGTAGTTTGTAAAATTGAATACGACTTACTAGTGAATTATCTACAGAACCAGAAAAATCATCAGCAAATTCATTATATTGTTTAGCTATACTCATATCTCTGCACTTACATTAAGGTCTTCTAATTCTTGAATACTACTAAATTCAATAACAGCATTTGCAATATCTTTTAAGTAGTTTGCCTCTACTCCTTTTTTTATAAGAAGGATTATTTTCTTATTTCTTGCAATTGCATAGCCAATTTCAATAAGCACACCCTCACTTTTTTCACTTGAATTAAGAAAAACTAGAACAACATCACTCTCATCCATTTTTTGAATAGTATGGTCGAGGATTTCTTTGTTTGTAGGTTTATTTTTTTGAAACCACTCTTCGTCTTCAAGTGACGAATAGACTGAATGACCGTTATTTTTTAAAGAGTTTTCTATTATTCCTATATTATGAACTAGCTCCTCATACGGTTCTCCAGTGAATTTATATGAAATAAAAAAATGCATATATTGATTATATCATCTGAAATGATGATGTCGTAGGCTCTCAAGAGCTGAATCTAGTACACATCCCTCCACCCATCAATCTTCTTATACACTAATCGAAAATATCCGCATGTGTTCCAATATCAACTAATAACAAAACTAACGAATTCTCGATAATTTGATACATTAACAATATATCATATCGGATATGGCATTCTCGATAGCCTTTGAGCTTGCCCTGCAATTGATGATCTTTGTATTTAGGTGGTAATTGTTCCCCAGCCAACAAAAGCCTAACAACGTGGTCAGCCTCGGCAATCATCTTTTTATTTAATTTCCCAGATCGTTCAAGTCTTTTGTAAGATTTATTAAAATCTCTCGTTCGGCGCAAAATATACATATGTCTTCATCATAGTTATTTTTTATTAATTTTTCATATCGTCAATCATCTCTTGAAATGAGCTATAAGCTTTCCCATTCTGTAACGCATCCTGCACCTGCGCATCCCAGCGTCGCCTGAGGACTTCTTCGTTGTGGGTTGGAAGAAAAGGTAAACCTTTTTCAAAAACAACTTGCTTAAAAAACATCTTGATTGCAGTAGACATGTCCAATCCCTGTTTTTCAAGGGTTTTTTGTGCTTTCTTTTTTAATTGTTCGTCAATACGAATAGTAACAGTGCTCATATATTATGAGTATATACATTGTTAGTACATTGTCAATGCAATCAAATTATCGGAAAAGAAAGAATAAATCTATCTCCCCTCCCTCCACTCATCAATCTTCTTGTGATCGCCCGACATCAATACATCGGGTACATCGTAATTTTTTCCTTTCCATGTAAAACTCGCTGGACGTGTATACATTTCGTGCGAAGAGACACGCTCTTCTTCCAGTGATTCCTGATTCCCCAAAACACCTGGTACTTGTCGCGCGATAGAATCACACATCACCATCGCTGCCAATTCGCCACCGGTAAGCACATAATCCCCTATCGATACCAGTTCAGCTCCCGTGATTTGAGCAACACGCGCATCAATGCCTTCGTATCGTCCGCAAATAAAAATAATGTCAGTATAGTCGTGTGCAGTTTTCTTGGCATACGAAGTCGTAAATTTTTCTCCACCGGGCGAAAGGAGGATGGTTTTAAACTTTGGTGACTTTTCCAACCCAACTTTCTGCATAAGGTTCTTGTGTGTAATAGATTCCCACGCATCAACAATAGGCTGCACGGTCATCACCATGCCTGGACCACCGCCATAGGGCTCATCATCAACCTTGCGATGTTTGTCAGTTGTAAATTCCCGTGGGTCATATAGTGAAAAAGCAATCGCACTCGATTCTTGGGCACGTTTCATAATCGAATCAGCAAGATACGATTCGAACATGTTTGGGAAGATAGTAATAATGTGGAAATGCATAAAGGAAGTGTAAAGTGGAAAGTGAAAAGTAGCAACCCTTTCCACTGGTCCTTTGTCGCCAAGAATAACAAAACTCCACTATTATGTGGAGTTTTGTTGAACTATCTTAAATGTAGCAAAGCGAAAATTAAAATTCGTTTTTCAAATCAGCAATAGCATCATCCACATCTTCAGCAGAAGCTGCTTCTACCGTTGGGGCAGAAGAAGCCTGATCTTGACCATAGCGCATACCGCCTTCTGGTTCGTTGATCTTCATATTTACACGCTGTTGTTCTTTCATGCCTACGACGCGCAAAAGGGTGCGAATAGATTTCGCTGTTGCTCCCTGACGACCAATAACTTTCCCCATATCTTCTGGAGAAACATCAACCGTCATAAGGACACCCATTTCGTCGACCGTACGAGTAACGTTTACGGCATCTGGATTATCTACCAGCGCCTTGAGGGTCATAGTAAGAAATTCTTGTGCTTGATCCATAATAAATAAAATAGATTATATCTGAATAATACGACAGTCCTGAGAGATCTGTACACCAACATTGTACGCGAAGCCGAGAATCAACGCAATCCCAACAACCCACCTTCGTCATGCAGACAGAACTCTGGTTGAAAAAATCATAAATGTTATCTCATAAAAAATGAAATCCCCATTTTCATGAGGATAGCATCGTAAGGTTTTTTATACGTCTTCTTCAGTCTTTTCTAATGCTGGAGCTTCTTCTGCTGGAGCTTCTTCTGCTGGAGCTTCTTCTGCTGGAGCTTCTTCTGCTGGAGCTTCAGAAGTTTGCTCTGCTTCTGCTTCGGAGGCAACCTCTTCGGCTGATGTTTCGGCAGGAGCAGTAGCTGGAGCTTCTTCTACTGGTTTTTCAGTAACGATAGGCGTTTTCTTTGGTAGAGCATTGATCTTATCAGCTTTCACAATTTCTTTATCTACCAAGAAATTATGCACCGTGTCTGATGCCTGTGCACCAACTCCCAACCAATATGTAATGCGATCAGCATCAAGAGTAATATCGCCAGACTTGGCATTATAACTTCCAAGGATTTCTTTGAATCCACCTGATTTTGGTCCGCGACGACCATCCGTCAATACCACACGGAATTGCGGGTCGTGACGTCGTCCAATGCGTTGTAGTCGAATCTTTAACATAACGCCCAGGATAGTAACGAAATTGATGCGGAAAGTCAACAAAAATTCATAAGGCTTTATAAATGTACATAATAAACGTATACTGTGTACATGTCAAAATCTAAACCAACACAACAATTCGAAGGAACGTTTTATTCAGGTCGCAATGGTATTGGCTTCGTCCGTGTCCCCGAGATGGAGCACGTGATTGAAATCCCAGCCCACGCGACTGGCGAAGCATTCCACCGCGACCGTGTACGTGTCGAGGCAACAAAACCAAAGAACTCAACAGGATACACAGGTCACGTCTTGGAGGTTACCCGCCCGTCTCTCAAACATCATATCGGAACCGTTCTCAAAAAAGGTGGTGAATGGTATGCGGTTCCCACGGATCGACACAACAGTCAAGTAGAAATTATTCTCCCTCGTCCTGATATGACTCTTCAGGAAGATGATTTGGTACTTGTCGATATTACTCACTGGACCAAAGCAGGACCAGTAGGAAAGATACTCAAAATACTCGATAAGAAAGATGTGCATGAAAACTTCGCACTGGTGTACGGTTTCGAAAGTGATTTTCCAGAGGATGTACAAGCTGAAGCAGATGAGTTAGCTAAGCTTGATAGTTTTGATCCAAATGAACACGATCGTACCGACCTGCGATCAATAACGACATTTACTATTGACCCTGACGATGCTAAAGATTTCGATGATGCTCTATCGGTAGAATTCTTGGATGGAGGAATGGTACGTATAGGTGTACATATTGCTGATGTTGCTCATTATGTTCGCCCTGGGACAGCGCTCGATGCAGAAGCATTAGAACGTGGGACATCAGTGTATCTGGTCGATCGAACTATCCCTATGCTACCAGAAATCTTATCAAATAATCTCTGCTCACTAAGACCCAATGAGGTCAAACGTGCCTTTTCGGTTTTAGTAACACTCAATGAAGAGTTCGAGATAACGGACCAATGGTTCGGACGCACCTGGATCGAATCTGATCGACGATTTTCATATGAAGAAGCCCAAGACGTCATCGAAGGGGCTTCACAAGAATTAGTAAAAGAGATTCTCTACACCAATCGTCTTGCTCACCACCTGCGCGAAGAACGCTTTGCCAATGGCGCACTCGCTCTGGAAAAAGAAGAATTACGTTTTGTGCTCGATGAAAATGGAAAGCCTCTGGAAGTACGTACCAAAGTCCGCAAAGATGCCCATAAAATGATCGAAGAGCTGATGTTGCTCGCGAATCGCCTCGTCTCAAAATACATGTTCGAACAGCGCCCCAAGGATGCGCTCGTCTATCGTGTGCACGATCGTCCAGAACTCGAACGCGTCGTCGAGCTCAAAAATTTCCTCAATGCCATGGACTACGATGCGCGCATTATCAATAATGTCATTCCTTCAAAATACTTGCGTACCATTGTCGAAGATATCGAAGACCCAGCCGTGCGTGATGCGGTATCACTATCTATTGCCCGCTCGATGGCAAAAGCTATTTATACGACACAGAATCGTGGACACTATGGACTTGGCTTTCAATTCTATACTCATTTTACTTCTCCTATTCGTCGATATCCTGATGTGATGGTACATCGAAGCCTCTGGGAAATCCTTCAGCATATTCCTCAATCAAAAAAAGAGTTTGAAAATATGGAAAAACAAGCTATCGAAAGCTCAGCACGCGAGCGTGATGCAGCCGAGGCAGAGCGCCACTCTATTGCCCATACGCAAGCACTCTACATGGAAGATAAAATTGGTGAGATTTTTGATGGTATGATTACCGGTGTAATGAAATCTGGTGTCTTTGTCGCAGAAAGGAGTACTCATACGGAGGGCATGGCACGTTATCGTGATATCGAAGGAAAAGGATATTGGAATTTTGATGAAAAGAAAAACAAAGCCATCAATCGTGATACCCGCGAAGAATTGGCTATTGGCGACATGGTGCGTATTGAATTATTGAAAGTGGACGTCCCGAGTCGCATGATTGATTGGAAAATAACCGAATTACCACCCCAAGAATAGACACCTGCTGACTTCCCTGAGAAAAAAGCGTGTTGTATACTCCACCCATGTCAAAATCTATGGGCGTTGCTATTGTCATTATCTGGGGGGTACTTGCACTGGTGATTGGTGCAGGTGTTTTACATACGCTCTTTGCCTCTGAATCTGAAATCTCACAAGACACCTCTAAAAATACTGCTTCTCAAGCTCAGTCGCAAAATGAAAAGATACAGGAAGAATCTCTCAATCGATCAAACAAACAGGAAGAAAATCAAACAGAATCATCGACAGACGAACTATCTCTACCACTCTCTACGCTGGATCTCAAACGTGGCAATTGCCCACGCCCCGAAACGCTCTCCTCCACACCGTATGGACTACGCGTCGATAAAGAAAATACCATTGGCGAATATGAGCCGAGTTTCCTCGTCGACATTACTCCCCACCTCCCTACCAAGGATGGGCGCTTTATCTGTCTGGATCAGGCAGTGGCTTTGTATCTGGACGATCTCTTGCAAGCTGCAAAAAATGATGGACACACCATCGTGATTACCTCAGGATATCGGTCGTATTGGACCCAGAGTATTTTACGTGAAAAATCAGAAGAAAATCACGGCGACCCAGAATACGACCGCGTCGCCAAACCAGGACATTCCGAGCACCAGCTCGGTACGGCTATTGATATTGCTGGAGCAACCAATGGATATATTTCTGCGGGGGCCAACTTTGCTAATACTCCAGAATACCAATGGATGCTCGAACATGCTCATGAATATGGTTTTATTCTGAGTTATCCCGAAGGAAAACAAGACGAAACGGGATATATTTTCGAACCATGGCATTGGCGATTTGTGGGGGTTGAGAATGTAGATAAGTTTCAAAAAATAGAAAAAGAAATTGATGTGGTTGAGTAGTAAACAAAAACCCAGATACTATCTGGGGTTTTTGTTTACTGATTGACATCTAGATCTAAAGTTGTATTCTTAAAAAAAACTAAAAAATGAAAATATTAAGACCAAATGAGCGATTCAAGATTAATGTTCCTGGGATACTAGATCCGGTAAACATACAAGAGTTTGAATTATTAGTAAAGCCTGGCAAACTTACTTATGGGGATATAATTAAGGACCTAGAGACGTTGTATAAATTAGATCTAATTACTTTTCAATCAGATTTATTCCATGAGCTTATATATGAACAACACTCTTTTGTGAAAGAAAAATGTCAAAAGGGAGTTGAGTTGTATCTTCTAACCAAAGGACTTTGGCTTGTAAATGGCGATCCTGACTTCGATTATATTGGCTTACAGCGAATATATACTTTAGGTGATAGTATAGGTGCCTCCCAGGGGCCAAATGAGAATTATCTACTTGAGCCGTGGCAACGAGATAAAGCGAAATATGAGGATAAGAAATACTGTTTCCTGACAAGAATTCAAAACTCCGTTTAAAAATCTATCAAAGAAAGAGGCCCTACTACAGGACCTCTTTTCTTTTTGCCTATTTATTTAGCATACACCAACGCATCATCAAACTTGACCGAAAGCAATTGCGATGAATCATCGCCGCCAAGCGTTACTCCATAGAGCACATGGGCGCGGGACATGGTCTCACGATTGTGAGTAACGACCATCAGCTGAGATACTTTCGAAAGACTTTCAATCATATCGCCATATTTTTTACTATTCGCCTCGTCCAGTGCGGCATCGGTTTCATCGAGTACCAAAAATGGCGGCGGGTTTACCTGTGAAAGCGCGAAAAGAAGTGCGATAGATGTCAGAGATCGTTCCCCTCCCGACAACATAGCGAGATCTTGTACCTGTTTGCGTGGAAGTTTGACATTGATATCAATACCGTATTCGGCAGGTTGATCGTCTTCGTTGTCCTCTCCTTCTGTGTCTTCACTTTCTTCTTCGGTCTTGCGACGGCGCTGTTTGATAGGTACGAGCGAAAGCGATGCTTTCCCTCCACCAAACATAAGCGTAAAGAAACTATTGAACTCAGTATTGATCTTGCCAATACCGAGCTCAAACTCGGTATGAAGCTGTGCTTTGAGATCACGGATGACTTCATTGAGCGAAGCCACGGTATTTTCCATATCAGTAATTTCACGCTCGAGAAATTGGTCACGCTCCACAGTATCGTTGTATTCTTGCATCACATCATCACCCGATCCTCCACCAATTTCTTCGATTTTGATTTTAGTGCGTTCGATTTCTCGACGTGTCTGTTCGAGGGTATTTTCAATAGCGCCAAGGTCCAAATCAGCGAGATCACTGGTACTGAATGATGCATCCACGCGATCAACATCGGCTGCCAACAGTACTTTTGCTTCGTCATATTCTTCTTGCAGACGAGCAAGCTGGCGATCGATTTGCTCTTCACGCATTTTGTGAGTATTGGTTTGTGACTGTAGCTCATTGAAACGCTTGGTCAGGGCAAACATGGCGTGCTCTTGGTCACGTGATGCTCCACGCTCGCGGGCAAGCTCACTTTCTAGTTCTTGTTGTTCTGTATGTAAGTGTTTTTCTTGCTGGAGGACACTATTCAGTGCCTCAGAAAGTTCGTGATATTGTTGCTGAAGATCTGCTAATTCTTTTTCAAAGGCAGTCGTATCAGGTGCATCGGGTATAGGAGGGTCTTTTTCTTTATATTTATGTACGAGTCGAGAGAGCGTGTCGAGCGAAGCATCGATAGCTTTATGTACCAATGCGACATTATCGCTCCCGCGTGCCTGCGATAGCTTCTCCTTAACCAAAGCAAAAGTTGTTTCAATCTCATCGAGTCCTATCCGCACAATAGCCTTCACTCCAGGGATGGGTGGTTGAGCGAGACGCTTAAGGGTGCGCTCAGCTGACTCAATCATTCCTTCGATGCGTCCTATGTTGCGTGTGATTTCATTCTTCTCGACAACGAGTGCTGTAGCGCGCGATGTCAGAGCATCCCAGGCTTCTTCATTTGGACTTTTGGTTCCTGTTTCGAGGCGTGTTTCGTAAGCTTCGAGTTCATGCTTGAGCTCGAGCATTTCGGTTGATGATGCCTGCCTAGCTCGGGCACTTTCTGATTTTTGTGCTTCATAGAGCGCACGTGCATCAGCATAGTAGTGTGCAAATGATGTAGTCAATTCATCTCGCAATTGCTGGGCGCGTTCGATTTTATCTACCTGTCGTTTGAGAAAACGCAAATGCGGTGCGATTTCGCGGCGCAAGAGATTCGATTCTATGAGATTATCGGCAGTTTTTTCGAGTTTGCGTTCTGTTTCGCGGATACGATACTGGTACACTTTCAAGCCCAACGCATCTTCGAGCATTTCACGGCGCTCTTTGGTATTGGAATTAAGGAGTCGGTCTGCTTCCCCTTGAGAAATAATGTGGTGTCCTGATGATCCAATATTGACTGATGCAATCAATTCCATGATATCTTTCAAGCGCACTTCATCGCCATTGATCTGATAGCTATTTTTCCCATCACTATATACTTCACGAGTAATCGTAATTTCATCAAAATCAACAGGGATTTTAGCATCGCTTGCAGAAGAGAGCGAAAAAATACGATCAGTATTGTCAAAAGTAAGCGACACCGATGCACGATTCATCGAGCGTGTCGAACCAGAGCCAGAGCCTTTATAAATAAGATCTGTTCCTGCTGATCCGCGCAATGATTTCATAGACTGTTCACCCAGCACAAAACGAATAGACTCGACGACATTGGATTTCCCCGAACCGTTGGGTCCAACAATAGACGTAATAGGCGTATCAAAAACAAATTCGCTCGGGTGGGCGAATGATTTGAATCCATGGAGTTTCAATCGTTTGAGTTTCACCATGATAGTATAGCATGAAAGAAAATGAGCGAAATAGAAAAAGGACTTTGCTAAGTCCTTTTTTGAGAAATCTTTTTGAAAAAACTATTCCCCCACTTTCCATCCCATTTTCATCAGCGCAGCTTTTGCAGCCTTCTGTTGTGCTTCTTGTTTGCTGTGCCCAGTCCCTTCGGCAACAATATCATCATGAAAGACCACTCCAATAGTAAACAATTTATCATGATCGGGACCAACTTCATTGACCACGACATAGGTCGGAGTAATCGAAAGTTTTTCTTGGGCTTTTTCCTGAAGCCATGATTTGGCATCTTTCCAACTTCCCTCGTGCACAATATCATCAATTTTGGCAAAGAGTTGGTCGCCGATAAATTTTTTGGCTCGATCATAGCCTTGATCGAGGTAGACGGCACCAATAAATGATTCGAAACTGTTAGCGAGAATATATGCACGCGCCTTTCCTGTGTCTTTTGCTTCGCCTTTTGACAAGAGTAAGTATTCTTCGAATCCAAGTGCTCGGGCAGCATCGGAAATAGACTCAGTACGCACAAGTGATGCACGATATGCCGTGAGTTGCCCTTCCGGTGTGTCTGGATATTTAGCAAAAAGATAATCGGTAATGACGAGTTCCAGCACAGCATCGCCAAGAAATTCAAGGCGCTCATTGTGACGCAAGTCAGTACCAGGATGTTCATTGATATACGAACGGTGAGTAAAGGCACGCTTTAAAAGCGCTTTATCATTAAAGATAATTCCAAGCGATTGTTCGAGGAGTGTGAAATCTGTTTTTTCTGTACTCATAGAATGAGGAAGGTATCCAGGAAAATGCATCATGCCTCCTTCGTGCACAAAGACACTAAAAGCAACGAGAGATAATGCAAATACCCGATACTATTAAACTAACAATGGCACACGTTCTGTCACAAAACATGTGAAACGCACACTAGCAAATTGAGCATAGGAGAGCAAGGGGAAATGGGCAAAAGCGGCGCGTCTTACGACGCGCCGCTTTTGCCCAGATTACTCAAACAATGAAATATCTTACTTTTTCTTATCTTTAAGAAAGGAGTTTCTCAATAGCCTGCGCCATCAATCCTGTCACATCTTCGTACATACGCAATTCGGCAATTTCATGTGCAGCAAACCATTGCGCACCATCCAATCCGCCTGTTCCCTCCTCGAGAGTCAGTGGCTTGAAGTCTGCCCTGGCGAGGAAATAATGCACCTGCTTGCGGACTTTGCCACGTTCTGGGTGATTGGCAATATATTCGTTTTCACCAATTTTTTCTTCAACGACAATATCGGCATTAATTTCTTCTTTTACTTCACGTACTACTGCTTGCTCTGCAGTTTCTCCGTCCTCAACTCCTCCCTTTGAGAGGGTCCAAAAACCAAAAACATCATGCACCATAGCAAAATGAAGGTCATTACTTTCATCATAGGCATAGACGACAGCGCCCGCTTTCTGATCAATCGGCATGTCTTCGTAGGCGACTTCTGCTTGTTTTTTGGTCTTTTGTTCTTTGCCAGGCTCGCCGATCTCTTTATACACCGCACCAAGAACGCCATTGACGAAACGACCTGACGATTCCCCACCAAATGATTTTGCTAATTCAATAGATTCGTTGATAGCAACTTTTGGAGGGACTTGGTCATAATCACCAAAAAGAAGCTCATAGAGGCCCAATCGCAATACATTACGATCGACGCCATTGATCTTATCAAGAGGCCATTCTGGAGCTGCCTTGGTAATGACCTCATCAATAATGCTCTTTTTCTTGAGCACTCCATCAAGGAGTGATTCCATAAAAGAAAAGTTTTCAATACCAGGAGCAAATTGATCAGCATTGTATGCAAGTGCCTCTTGTGCGCCAACAGTATTCAACTGAGAAAAATCAGCTGAGAAGAGAGTTTGCATTACAATTGAACGTGCAAGGTGTCGGTTGGCCATACGTATATCTCCTGGTTATAAAGTAACTCAGTGTACAAATAATAGCATGGAGTAATAAAAAAGTGAACCTCTCTACAGAAAAACACCCTTGCGGGTGATTTTTGATTTAGCTTTCTTGTCGAGCCTTTAGCTTTGCCTGTCTGCGTGTAGTTTTAGCAACTACATCGATAACTTGGCGCCCGCGATAGTGACCACATTCGGTACATACACGGTGTCGCAATTTCCAATCAGAACAATGATCACACTTTACCAAGTGTGGAGATGTCAGTGCGTGGTGTGAGCGACGATTTTTTGTATGAGCACGTGTGTGCCGCATTCGAATTACCATATGAGGCAGTAGTATACATATAAATTAAAAATGGGCAAGACTTTGTACTCCATCATTTCTGTATCCAACTTACCCTATGCAATTCGCATACACCAGAGCGCTTGATAGCTGCATAATGCTGCCTCGTCCCATATCCTTTGTGCTGGGCAAAGCCGTATTGAGGATACTTTTTATGCATTTTAACCATATAACGATCACGCGTTACTTTCGCCAGAATTGATGCTGCAGAAATGAGGGGCTCAATATCATCCCCCTGTATAATAGTTTCTTGATGGAGATATATAGCAGGCGCTTTTAATGACCCATCCAAAAGGACATTGCATGATTCTGGGGAAAAGCCGAATCGCCTCAGACCTGTAGCAATAGCGCCCCTAATCGCGCGACTAATCCCTTTTTGTTCAATAATTTTTGCGGATACCGACACCGTCGTCATGCGAATATCTGGAGACTCTGCAGATATTTTTTGTGTGAGATGAAAGAGTTCTTCACGCCGAGCTCTGGTCAATTTTTTTGAGTCACGCACACCAGAGAGTAATTGTTTAATCTGGGGATTTTTCTTCCCTGCTGATGTCACTGCGAAAAAGCCAAGTGTTACGGGTCCTGCCAAGGGCCCACGCCCTGCTTCATCGATGCCTATATGCCATTCAATTTTTGGGTAAGGTTTCATTAATACTTTAGATTATAGCCTAGCAAAAAATAAAAACACCCCCAAAGTTTTCAAGGGGTGTTTAGGCTCTTTTTATGTATCTTATTATACAGAACCTATTTTCTCCATCCTCCCCACTTTATATGCTGTTGATCGCGGTAGCCTGTTGTCAGCAATGCTACTATGAAAAAAAGAAGATCAAAGGGAAAGAAACATGCCTTTTTTACTACTCTCATGATTAAAAATTTTATTTGATTAAATTATACATATATAATTTAATATGTCAAATCTCTAGTGTTCTAATATAGAATATCTTTTTGCCTTACGCTATTTATCATATATACTGCCACTATTGTATGTCTATGGATTCTTCACCAAAGAACAAACCTTTTGTGCACCTGCACTGTCATAGCCACTATTCCCTTCTCGATGGACTCTCGAAGATTCCTGATCTTGTGCAGCGCGCAAAAAAATTCGGCATGAATGCACTTGCTCTGACCGACCATGGCTATATGTATGGCGCCATGGAGTTTTATCGTGAATGTCAAAAGCACGATATCAAACCGATTATCGGTATGGAGGCGTACATGGCCGAGCGTTCACATCTCGACAAAGATCCAACTGTAGATCGCAAAAATTACCACCTGACGCTCTTATGTAAAAATGCTACCGGCTA
Organism: Candidatus Nomurabacteria bacterium; assembly: GCA_020632195.1. GTDB lineage: Bacteria > Patescibacteriota > Minisyncoccia > Phycocordibacterales > UBA1006 > JACKGA01. The sequence goes on from JACKGA010000002.1 coordinate 97,172, forward strand.
TCGCAACCTCATGAAATTGAGCTCTATCGGCGCAACTGATGGGATGTACTATAAGCCACGTATTGATGAGGCATTGTTGAAAGAATATGGTGAGGGATTGATTTGTCTATCCGGCTGTCCTGGAAGTCGATTTATTCAGAATCTGAAAGATGGGAACGAAAAAGAAGCACGACGCCTCCTCGAGCACTATATCGACTGCTTTGGAAAAGATCATGTTTTTATCGAGATTATGAACCACAAAGAAACTGACTGGGCGCAAGAATGGTATCTCCCCCTAATCCCCACCTTGCGTAACTTTTCAAAGGAATATGATCTTCCGCTGGTAGCAACCTGGGATAGTCACTATCTGACTCCCGAAGATAAAGAAGCCCATGATACACTCCTGCTGATCAACACCAATAATGCAAGTTTCAAAATGGATGGTGACTACTCACTCATTAGTCCAGAATATGCCTATGAAGTTTTTGAAGGGCTCGAGGACGCCTGTATACAAACTCAAAACATTGCCGATATGGTTGATATTAATATTGATATTGATGACTGGGCATTCCCTACTTTCGAAATTCCTGAAGACAGGACTCATGATGAGGTTTTGAAAGAAAAAGCCTATGCCGGCATCAAAGGGCGTGGCCTTGAAAAAAGTGACGAACTTACTACGCGTATCGAATACGAACTGGGAGTTATTGCGAGTAAAGGTTATGCGACGTATTTCTTGTGTATGGCAGACTTTATCCAGTATGCCCGCGAGCAGAGTATCCCAACCAATACGCGTGGATCGGCAGCCGGATCGATGGTGTCATACCTATGTGGTATTACCAATATCAATCCGATGGATTATGATCTGATTTTCGAACGCTTCTTGAACCCAGAGCGTCCCTCGCTCCCTGATATTGACCTCGATATCGCCGATAATCGTCGTGATGATCTCATCGATTATGCACGTGAAAAATATGGTGAACAGGCAGTCGCGCAAATTGGAACTTTCGGAAAAATGCTCGCGCGTGGTGTGGTGCGCGATGTCGCGCGTGCCCTTGGTCATCCATATGCCGTTGGTGATCGCTTGGCAAAACTCATCCCCATGGGATCTCAAGGATTCGCCATGACGATTGATCGCGCCCTAGAGCTAGAGCCTGAACTCAAAGCTATCTATGATTCAGAACGCGATACACAGGAAATTATTGATCTTGCAAAAAAAATTGAAGGCTGTGCCCGACATATCTCCGTACATGCGGCAGGAGTGGTGATTTCCTCGACAGGCGATGTGTCTGATTTTTCTCCGATTCAAAGAGATCCCAAGGGGGGCAAGCTTATTACGCAATACAATATGTATACGGGTTTCAAGAATGAAAATGTTGTTGGTATGCCAAAATTCGACTTCCTCGGATTGCGCAATCTTGCCATCATGGCGGATGCACGCAAGCGTGTGAAAAAAATACGTAATATCGATATCATTATCGAAGATATTCCCGAAGGAGACGAACTTACCTACGCGATGCTGGGTGAGGGCGGGACACTAGGTGTTTTCCAGATGTCCAGTGATGGTATGACCAAATGGGTCAAAGAATTGAAACCTACCAGCCTCGACGATCTGATCGCGATGGTGGCTTTGTATCGACCAGGGCCGATGGAATTTATCCCCGAATATATTGCCCGCAAACGTAATCCTCAAAAAATCACCTATCTCGATGAGCGACTCAAGCCAATTCTCGAACGTACCTATGGAATTATTATCTACCAAGAACAGATTCTCCAGATCGCGGTGAACCTAGCTGGCTATTCGTGGCTCGAAGCGGATGGTTTTCGTAAGGCAGTGGGAAAAAAAATCCCAGAAAAAATGCGTGCCGAGAAAGAAAAATTTACCACCGGTGCTCTTGCTCATGGAATGGCAGAAAAAAATGTACACGAGCTCTGGGACCAAATTGAAACTTTTGCTGCCTACGGATTCAACAAATCCCATGCTGGTTCCTATGGACAACTCGCCTATCGTACTGCATATATGCGTGCGCACTTCCCTGCCGAATACTTGACTGCCATCATGTCAGCCGAGTCGGGAAATATTGAAAAGGTTGCCGAAGTGATTCGGGAAGCACGGTCACTTGGCTTCACGATGTTGCCACCAGATATCAATGAATCGTTCGCAGACTTTACGGTTGTTGTCGATGATGAGCGCAGTGAGCAAATGCCTGATCATGACAATTTTTATCCCCATGGCGACTTCACTCCAGATGGGCGCAAGATTACACGCAACATGCGTTTTGGGACTCATAATATCAAAAACTTTGGGCACGATATCGGAAAAGCTATTGTTGATGAACGTAAAGCAAATGGACCGTACGCGACGCTTGAGGATTTCCTCGAACGTGTACAACACAAAAATCTCAATCGCAAATCATTAGAAGCACTCATCATGGCAGGTGCTTTGGATCGTTTTGGATATAGCCGTGGTCAGCTCATGCACAATATTGATACCCTTCTTATCTTTCACAAAGATAGTGGCGTTGCGAATGAGAATCAGGGTTCGCTTTTTGATATGCTCGACGAACAGGTCAAAGGAGTATTGCAGCTCAGCAAAGCCGAACCCGTCAGCAAGGCGCAGATTCTAGCATGGGAAAAAGAATTGCTGGGGTTATACATTTCTGGACATCCGCTCGATGAGTATGCAGATAAATTAAAGGCAGCACAGCTCGATACTCAAAGCGCTCAAAATCCTGAAACAGTAGGCAGAAGCACGGTGCTTGCTGGAATTATCGAAGATGTCCATGAAATTATTACCAAGAAAAATGAAAAAATGGCTTTTGTAAAACTCCGCGATCTGGCTGGCACCATTGAAATAGTAATGTTCCCGAGTGTCTATGTCGAATACAAGCGCCAGATTAGATTAGATAAAATTGTTGCTATCAAAGGTAAATTAGCTGAGCGAGATGGAGTAGTAAATATGCTGGGCGAGATGGTAAAAGAGTTATAGATTGATTTCTATCAACCTATAAAAATGGCCTGAGAAAATATTTTCTCAGGCCATTACTCTCAATGTCGTTAATTTAAAATTTGAGGAATAGTTTTTTGTTAACTTCTCCTCTTTCGTATTTTCCATAGAACTCTCTGACTTCAGAAAATTGGAAAGACCCAGAAAGTGCAGTCTGTAGAAAATTTTCAGAGAGAAAGACAAAACTAAGATATCTTTCTTTTTCAAGAAAAAGCTCAGTTCGTCTTTGTGTCAAAAGTCTACCAAGATGATTTTCGCCTTTCCCTTGATATACACCAAAGAATTCATCTCCCCAAGTGTTTCTCTCAATAAGCTCGGCTGTTTTGGTATCCATAATCAACCCAGCTAAATTTGGATTGAATATTGGGTGGAACTTTTGGTAAAGTAAAATTCTCATAACTCCGATTCTCATTTCATCAGACCAGTCTGATCGAATGTTTATTTTTTGGTTTTCGGGATTCTCATCTTCAAAAAAATACTCTCCCCGGCCAAATTTCTTTGCATTGCTCGCTGAGAGCCTTGCCACCTTCTCCCGTATCCAAGGCATGTGCTCAGGAACTTTTGCAGCGACATAAGCTGCTTCAACCGAGTTAAACTTTATTCCAAATAAATAAATGGTGCACGGATAAAAATTAGACAAAAAACTATAGTCGTCTCTAAATGAATGAATAGTACTCATAATTTTTGTATTTAAATTTAAAAAATATTTAAGTCAAAATACTCTTATTCTCAGATTGAGTCAATATCTTGCCCCGCCCCTCCTCTCCTGCTATATTGAAACTCTATTCATTTAACGCACATACTGCCATTCGTACGGCGGTATGCAGATGCATATGTGTCCACAACACCATAACGCGCTCGCGGCGAAGCGCCATTCCCTCGCCCACCTTTTAGCAGCAGCAACGCTCCAGTTATATCCACATGCCAAGATTACACTTGGACCTGCCGTCGATAATGGATTCTATTATGATATCGATTTCGGCGAGACGAAGATTTCTGACAAAGAATTACCAAAAATTCTAAAAGCAATGAAGAAGAGCATCAATACATGGGAGGTTTTTCATCAAATTCCTGTTTCTGCTGACGAAGCACGTCAGCTCTTTGCAGATAATCCATATAAATTAGAATTGATCGAAGAAATCGCACAGCGTGGTGAAGATATTACCCTCTACTACTCTGGTCCAGAGGCAAACATCCCTACCAAAGATAATCTCCTTGCTCATGGGTTAGACATAAAGCCTGGGTTTGTTGATCTCTGCCGTGGTGGACATGTCGACAATATGAAATCAGAAGTCTCTACCGACACCTTTATACTCGATCGTGTCGCTGGTGCCTACTGGCGTGGCGATGAAAACAATCCTATGCTTACCCGCATCTATGGCCTCGCTTTTAACTCAAAGGAAGAACTCGATGCGTATCTAACCCTGCGTGAAAAAGCAAAACAACGAGATCATCGTAAAATAGGACAACAACTCAATCTCTATACCATGTCCGATCTTGTCGGACCAGGACTTCCGCTCTTTACACCAAAAGGAACACTCTTGCGTGACTTGATTATGGATAAAATCCAGACACTTCAAAAAGAACTTGGATATCAGCGTGTTGCTACTCCCCATATTACAAAAAAAGAATTATATGAAACTTCTGGACACTGGGCAAAATTTGGTGATGAATTGTTTAAAGTCAAAGGCCAAAGCGATCAAGAATTTGTAATGAAACCAATGAACTGTCCTCACCATACACAAATTTATGCATCGCAAAACCGTAGCTATCGCGATCTCCCTATTCGATTTATGGAGCTCGGTGTGGTCTATCGTGATGAACAAGCGGGAGAACTTCTCGGGCTTTCACGTGTACGATCAATTTCACAAGATGATGGTCACGTCTTTTGTCGGCCTGATCAAGTCGAGCAAGAGATAAGCAATATCGTAACCGTCATTCAGGAATTCTATACCTCGCTCGATATGCTCAATGATGGAGACTATTGGGTATCAGTATCGGTTCGTGACCCACAGAATCTTGAAAAATATCTTGGGAAAGATGAAAATTGGGAAATTGCTGAAAAGGCACTCACTGAAGTTGCTGAAAAATTTAATCTTCCATTCAGGCGAGTCGAGGGTGAAGCTGCTTTCTATGGTCCCAAGCTCGACTTCCAATTTCGTGATGCGCTCGGGCGTGAATGGCAACTGGGAACGGCACAGCTTGATTTCGTTATGCCTGAACGATTTGGACTAGAGTACACCGACACCGATGGAGAAAAGAAGACTCCCGTTATGATTCACCGCGCCATCGCCGGATCTCTTGAGCGTTTTCTTTCAGTAGTGATCGAACACTTTGCAGGTCATTTTCCTCTCTGGCTCTCTCCAGTACAAGTGGCCGTATTGCCAATCAGTAGCGATAATCATGGCGACTACACGTCTGATGTTGTGAAGCAGTTACACACCGCTGGAATCCGGGTCGAACACTATGATGAAAATGAAAGTCTCGGCAAGCGCATCCGCAATGCGAAGATGCAAAAAATCCCGTATCTCATCATTGTGGGCGATAGCGAAATACAGAGTAATGTTATTACCGTCGAAGGGCGTGATGATCTCAAGCTCGAGAATATTACAGTTGATGATTTTATCACAAGACTCAATAATGAGGTCGAAGGAAAAAAATAATAAACCTTCAAAATGAATCCATCACATTCTTCATGACAACCCCAAGGTCCGAAATAGAGGGATTCTGTACAAGCTTCTCAGTTCAAAGATAAAGAAACGGTGCTTTATATAACTTCCCTATTTTCTCCTCTCCCTACGTCGCTCATAAACGTGCTATAATAAACACATAGTAACCTAATTATATTTATTTTCTATGGACAACAATCATCTCTACAATCTCGCAACTCAATTGACTCAAGAAATGAAAAGCCTCTGGCGTATCGAGAAACACTACATTGAACAATCAGAATCAGAAGAAGAGAAGGTATTCTGGCGCAACATGAAAAACGACAAAGAAAACCATATCAAGGAGTTAAAAGAACTTGTAAAAAAAGCACTCGGGTAATCCCGAGTGCTTTTGCTCATCTCGATTTCTATAATGCCTCAATTTCAAGTCTTTTTTCATCCACTTGTCGCTCCACAATTCTAAACCGTAACTGCCCAAGCTCTTGGTCGCGCTTCGTCAGGAAACGAACACGCCAGCGCCCCGGCCAGACATTGCTCTTGGTAGAAAATCCCCGATAACCGCCATCGCGCCCACCGACAATCGTAATCGGGATACAGGTAGCTGATTTCCATGCACGAGCTGCATCATCGAACCACTCCCAGCAATGACGTATTTGCGCGTGAATATTATTTGGAGCAAATACCGAAGCAAAAACATACACTCCCTTGCCATCTTGCCATGCAATACGATGTGATCGTGTGCGTATCACATTATACCAGGGGGTCTTTTCATATGCAGTATGGTAGATGAGACCATCGGATGTCTCTTCTTTTGTAATAGAGAGGTACGGCGCCTTGTTCTGTAAAGAGAGAGGAATGGGTGGGATGATATTCATAAAATAGAAAAAATTCATAATCACGACAATACCAAGGATGCCAGCCACAATACCAGCACTTCTCTCACGAATGCCATATCGGTCGAGCCACCACAGCACCCACACAAAACACCCAGCAACTGCCAAGCTAACAAGACTACTTAAGATAAACATCCCTGCCGAAATCTTGTTGGTAAGAATAGGTATCAAAAAAATCGAATAGCATAAAAGTGCAAAATAGTAGACACCAATTTGTACGGTACGATGGAGAAAGTAATTTTGCTTCCACTCAGTCGCCAGCATAATCGCCAATAAACCCAATACTAAAAACCAGCTCGTTAGAAATGAGGCACTGCGAAGATAAAAAATAAAAAAACCACTATACAAAGCCCCAAAAGAAAAAAGCATGATTCCCTGCGCCCAGCGTCGCCATGTTTCTACTTTGGGATGATCTTGTAAATATTCAAAATCGGTCGCATGCAAAAAAGCAATAGCCGTACCCGAAAGCACCAAATGGATGACGAAGATAAGGTTATCAAATACCTGATCGATCCGATTGAGGGTAAACCAGTCTGCCACAAAACCACCAATCAAAATAAGCGGCATCGTGAGGTGTTTGTGTGTCGCGATAAAGTCTTTGATGGTGTCGCGTGTTTGAGTGAGAGTGCTCATGGTGTGTAGGATAGCAGAATTGAGTAAAAATAAAACTCAGAATCATCAAGGATCCTGAGTTAGATTTTTTAGAGCTTCTAAAAATTCTTGATAAGTAAGAATACCCCCTCTTGCTTTTGCAACAATACTGAGGTGAAATAATGTTTCTGAATCTATAGTATCAGACATCCATTTCGTAACTTGCTCTGTTTTCGATTTTTCTTTAAACATATTTTCTTTAGAAAAATATTCTTTGAACTCAAAAATAAATTTTGAAAGCTCGAAATCTGATACACCTGGAATCAATTTCTTGCAACGTTCTAGGACTATAACTTTATATGTCTCAAAATGATTAGAAATCCGCTTGGATCCAAGTTCGGTCTCTGTCTTTAATTGTTGATTGATATATGGTCGAATACTTTCTGAATTTTTACCAAAAAAAGTATTCTTCTTACTTGATACATTAACTGCAAAGTTAGCAAATTCGGTCTGGGTTTTAAATAATACCTTATTGTCAAGGATTTTATGTTGCGCTTTGGTCAAAAAATACTTTATTTTACTAATTGGTTTCATTTTTATCTTCTTTTTAAATTGTTAAGAATCCAAACAGAAAATACTACAGTGTGTCATTATTGTCAATCTACACATCCAACTCCGCCATTTTTGCATTTCCTTGGATAAATGATTTACGCGACGCCACATCATTCCCCATCAAAATATCAAAAATACGGTCAGCTTCTTCGGCGTCTTCTACGGTCACCTGTTTGAGCTGGCGTGTCGCTGGGTTCATGGTTGTTTCCCACAATTCTTCGGCATTCATTTCTCCCAAACCTTTGTATCGCTGGATATTGATCTTGGCAGATCGCTTTGTCTTAGTTTCTTCTTCTGTCTCTTCGTTCTCTTCCTCATCAGCAGAAGTCTCTGGGTCATCCGCATTGTTGGCTATAGCTAACTCATCAGCCGACCCTCCCATATCGATAAATGCCGCATCTTTCTCGGTATCGCTGTAGACATAACGTATATCTTTCCCTTTTGAAAGTTTATACAGTGGTGGCTGGGCAATATATAAAAATCCTGCATCAATAACTTCGTGGAAATAACGGAAGAAGAGGGTCATAAGGAGCGTCTGGATGTGTGCCCCATCGACGTCGGCGTCGGTACCGATGATGATTTTTTTGTAGCGGATTTTTTCAAGGTCAAAAGTCTCTCCAATTGATGTTCCTAATGCAATCACAAGATTTTTAATTTCATTGTTCGCAACCATACGATCCAAGCGTGCACGCTCGACATTCAATGGCTTACCACGCAGTGGGAGAATAGCCTGCGTGCGGCGATCACGCCCCTGTTTGGCGGTACCACCCGCAGAGTCTCCCTCTACGATCAATAATTCTGATTCGTCGGCACTACGTGATGAACAGTCGGCGAGTTTTCCTGGGAGCGTCATCCCTTCAAGCGCTCCTTTACGCAAAATTGAATCCTTAGCAGCTTTGGCAGCTTTGCGAGCCTTGAGAGCAAGAACCGCTTTGCGAATAATTGATTTCGCATCGTCAGGATTTTCTTCTAAGAAATAATCAAAAGCTTCACCAAAAACACTTTCTACAGCACCACGCGCTTCGGGACTTCCCAATTTATCTTTGGTCTGTCCTTCAAATTGGATTTCTGGCATTTTTACAGAAATAACTGCGACAATACCCTCAAGCAGATCATCGCCAGCAAATGATCCATCTTTTTCTGAAAGAATCTTGTTCTTTTTATTATAATTATTGAGCAGGCGTGTCAGAGCTGTCTTGAAACCGGTCACATGCATACCACCACCTGGGGTTGAGATATTGTTGGCAAAGCCGACAATCTTAGGATTCACATCATCGACATATTGCAAAGCTACTTCTACCTCGATATCCATTCCGTCGTGCGCTGGGTCTGGCACTTCTTTGACGACATGAAAAATATTCTTATGAACCTTTTTTTCATGAAGCGTAAAATGCTCCACCATCGAAACAAGCCCTCCTTCAAAATAATAGGTCTGAGAGAGCACATCAAGCCCCAGATCTTCACGCAAGTAGTAGGCATTCTCATGATCGATTTTTCCTTCGTATTCGCGCGCATCCAAAAGAACAATGCGTGTCCCTGAAACGAGATACGCCTGCTGGCGATAGTGGTGAACGATACTTTCCCAGTTATATTTTACGCTTGAAAAAATTTCTTCATCGGGACAAAAAGTTACGATAGTTCCTGTGCGATCAGACGTACCTATTTTCTTCACATCAGCCTTTTTCTTTCCAATAGAATATTCTTGCATATACCTACCGCCATCACGATGCACTACCACGCGTGTATGGATAGAGAGCGCATTAACCACCGATGCTCCCACACCATGAAGCCCTCCTGATACTTTGTATCCACTATCTGCTCCACCAAATTTACCTCCAGCGTGGAGTGTCGTCATGATAGTCTCGAGAGCGGACACACCTGTTTTCTTGTGTTTATCTACTGGAATGCCACGTCCATTATCAGCCACACGCACATAGCCACCTGGTAGCAAGGTAATCTCGATGTGGTCGCAGTGTCCTGCCATGGCTTCGTCGCGACTATTATCGAAAATTTCTTTAATCATGTGGTGTAAACCAGTCGAACCAGTCGAACCAATATACATCCCCGGGCGTTTGCGTACCGGTTCCAATCCTTCAAGAACCGAAATATCATCGGCAGAATAGTTAGATGTTACTTTCTTTGAATCGTCTTTTTTCTTGGGCATAAATATGGGTTTTCAGAATGTCTGAAGGTTCGGTTAGCTTTATAAAATAAGGACTTTAGTGTCTTTTTGACAGAACTAGTATAGCAAAAATATTAGGCTACGTCACTTCTATGTTATAATCGTGTTTGTATGCAACATCAAGAAATTGAATACACATTCACGAATATTGAACCCAAAATACTGGAACAGCAACTTATTGATCTAGGCGCCGAAAAGCAATTTGATATGGTTTTTGAATCAGTGGTTTTTGATTATCCTGATTTCCGCCTCAATGAAAAAAGCGCCTGGGTTCGTCTGCGCAAAGAAGGTGAAAAAATTATGCTCGCCTATAAGGAGCGCCTCGGTGTCCATGGCAACGAAAATGCGCACCATGATGGAACAAAAGAGATTGAGTTTGGGGTTACTGATTTTGAAGCGGCAATTGAATTTATGAAATCTCTTGGTCTCATTATCAAATACCACCAAGAAAAACGCCGTATCCGCTATACGAAAGATGGTGTAGAATTTGATATTGATTTTTGGCCATATATTGACCCCATCCTTGAAATCGAATCTGATAGCGAAGAAAAGATAGATGAAGCCGCCGCAGCGCTCGGTTTTGAGCCCGAAGATAAAAAAAGCGTCAATTCATTTTTTCTTTATAAAGAAGCTGGGATTGATCTATTGGAATACGAAAAGATTACATTTAGTGAGCTGAAGAAAAGAGAACAATAAGTACCGAGTACTTCAAATCGTGTCGTCCTAGAACTTTTCTGAGAAAGGAAAAAAATATCTTGGATCCAGGATATCGTAACCGCACCCTACCGCACCCTGGGTCCCCGCCTGCGCGGGGATGACACGTTGGAGGTATTTTGAGTATCTACAACTCCAATGCCTCATCAATCATTTCCTGATGCTCTTCAACATGAGTGGCAATAGGTCCTGCGATCACACTTTCGGCTTTCCCTTTTACTATAATGAGAAAGAGCACGAAAAAGAGTACAAGGGCAAACAATGCCATGACTGCTCTATGATTTCTTTCCTGTGAAGTGATTACTGTCATAATCTATTAACTCTTATCTACGCAAGATATTTCCTCATATCCTCTTTCGTCATGCCGACTTTTTTTCCAGGGTTAAAGATATTATTGGGATCAAAAATACGTTTTACTTTCGCAAAAAGCGCTGTCATCGAGCTGCCAAACATTTTTTGGATATAGGGGGTACGGACAATACCATCATTATGTTCAGCCGTGAGAGATGCACCATACGAAAGGGCGAGATCATATACCCGGTCAGAAACTTCAAAAATTTTATCTCGATTTTGCTGTTGATTCATATCCATTAACGGTACCACATGGAAATTCCCATTCCCGAGATGTCCTGCGATCGTATAGTTCAAATCATACTCAACAAGAATATCAATCAATTTGGGTAAGTATTCAGGTAGATACTCAGGATTGATTGCGATATCGTCGATAAAGGGGGCTGTGCGCGTGCCGTCGCCAGAAGTACGTGTTGCCAGTGTGTGTTCGGTCAGAAGCTTGAACGAATCGTGTCGAAAATCCCAAAAACGTTCTTCGCCATGCTTGTGGCGAACCTGTCGCATCCGCATACCGAGCGACTTGATATGGTCAAATGCTTCTTGCATTTCGATATGAAGCCCTTCTTCATCATTGGAGACAAATTCGGCAAGCACAATGAGCTTGGGAATTTTCCAACGGGTAACAATCATCCATACTTCGGGCAAGAACCGTAATGCATATTTAATCGCACCAAAAAACCCTTTGTCTTTGATAAAATCTTTGAAAAACGCAATTCCTGTTTTGAAAGTCTGATCGTCATACATTTCAAGCATTTCTAGATCTGACTGCATGAGTTTTTCTACCAATTCTGGCACCGTATCTAAGTCATCCACAAACACAACTAGAAGATCTGATTCTTTTTCGACCTCAACTAATTTATAGGTAATTTCAGTAATCAATCCTGTGGTCCCCTGCGCACCGACAAAGAGCTTTGTCATATCAAAATACCCTTTCCCTTGTACAAACGCATCGAGAGAATCTGCCTGAATAACATCCCACAAAAAATATCCTGATGAATTTTTAGAAGTCTGTGGTTTTTTTGATTGAATCAGTTCATAGTTATCACGCACCAAATTCCAAATTTCTTTATATATATTCCCCTCAAAATCTTTTTGCTTGATCTTTTCTTCAAGTTCTTTTTTTGAGAGAGGCTTGATTATGTATTCATTCCCATCGGCTAGTACAACTTTTAGCTCTTGAACAAAGTCTTTATTCTGTCCGTATTTTAATGATTTTTCACCAGCGCCATTATTGGCAACCATACCTCCTACCGCACACAGCGCCTTGGATGCTGGGTAGCATGGCAAAACCAGATTATGTGCTAATGTTGCTGGTTCAAAATCACGATAAAATGTCCCGGGTAATACGGTTGCTTGTCCTGCAATACGATAATCGTGACCCCAAAATGAAGTTTGATTTGGGTACTCGTTTGTACGCGATACCTCTAGTACTCCTGATAGGTATCGTGTCACATCCATAATAATTCCATGATTCAGTGGCCCGCCCGTCATATCGGTCCCTGCGGCACGCGCGGTAATCGAGAGTTGTCCCTCCTTCCACTTTCCACTTTCTAGGTGCTGACGAACCCATGCCACAAGTGCTTTGATATCCTCTGTATCTTTCGGATATACCACTGCACTTGGCATGATTTTAAAGAGGCTCCAGTCGGTCGAGTACTTTTGAAGTACCTCATCTGTATATTCAATATCGCCTTTCAATTTTTCTTGGAGTGATTCAAACATGTGAGTATTATACTAAATCGCTTTCACTTATGAAAGAAACAACGCAATCCTCCCTTTCACCAATTCTTTCACCGCATCTTCACATGCCGGGAGATAGTGTGTCGGCGATACTGATGGGTCGCTCGCCAGTTGTTGTTCGAGGGTTTCGCGATATATTTTACGGATCTCGGTACTCAAATGAATAATTCTGATACCTGCTTTGATGGCTTTGACAAAATCTTCATCGCTCACACCCGATCCACCATGCAAGACGAGTGGGACCCCTGTCGCCTCGGCAACCTCAGCAATACGCGTATGGTCAAGTGCTGGATTTCCAGACTTGATCATGCCATGCACATTCCCCACCGATGGCGCCAACGCGTCGATCCCTGTTGTTTCGACAAATTTCTTTGCCTCTGCTGGGTCAGTCATGGCTTCAGGGCCAATCCCTTCGGGAAGTGAGTCTTTCAAATCTGAGCCTGAGCTAATAAACCCGAGCTCAGCCTCAATAATGCATTCTGGATTGACATCATTTTTATAAACAACAACTTCGTTAGTCTTTTTCAGATTGGTTTCGTAGCCTTCTTTGATCCCATCATAAATAACCATGTCATAACCAAGGTCAATAACTCGAAAAACTGGGTCCAGTGATTCTTTACCATGCGTATGATCTGCATCGATAAAAATCGGATACTCATACACCTCACGCATCATCTTGACTAATGATACTGCTTCAATTTCGCCAAAGATTTCCCTGTCTCCTTCCGAGACACCAACAATAATCGGTATTTTCCCATCGACAAATGGGTGGTCGAGTTCGTCTGATGCTTCTTGGGCAGCTTTCAAAATCCCTCGCAACATCGTCATGGTACCAAAATTGAAATGCCCGATACCAACATGGTGTTGGTGTGCTTCTTTGATATATTCACGTAGTGTTTTCATGGAAGAGTTGCAAGTTGCAAGTTGCAAGCAAGGAGTCAGTAAAAAACCTTAAAACTTGAAACTTAAAACTTGTATATATAACTAAATTCTAATATAGGGGGATAGTGTATTCTTAAAGAAATTTCATTAACTCATAATCGCATTCCAGTCATCTGCAAATTTTTGGAGGCCTGTATCAGTCAATTCGTGAGTAATATCCATATCATGCCAATTGGTGACTGTGTCGAGATTTTGATACTCAATCATCTCCCTCTCTGGCATATCTACAGACATATCTTCCATTACCGTAAAATTGTGCTCTGCCCACGGAGCAAAAAGTTTGTATGGGATAGTCAGGATATCTGCCCCTGCATACACCGAGAGCGAGATATGTTCAAGACTCCGAATACTTGCGGCCAAAACAGCAACATGACTCCCCGCCTCACGATACATCTGCGAGATATTTTTTACCAAAGACACGCCGTCGATTCCTCGGTCATCCAGGCGTCCGATAAATGGCGAAACACACACCTGCCCTGGTTTGGCGCCGAGAGTTGCCAAGTGTACTGCCCAAGCTTGCCCTTGAGTAAAGCACAGTGTCATATTGACATTGGTGCCCTCGTCGACTAGTTGTCGTGCGGCTTCCAGTCCAGCTACCGTAATGGGTAGTTTAATATGTGGATTGGGTAGCCATGCGCGCATGGTGTGTGCTTGGTCAATCATTTCTTGGGCAGTGGTGTTGGCGTCGGCATAGACTTCGATCGAAATTGATCCATTGGGAATATAGTTATGAATCCGTTCGACAATAGATTGATATCCAGCAAGTAGCTGATCTTGCGAGAGCTTCCCTCCTGCTTGGAGTTCTTTGATAATTTCACTTTGTGCGACAAGTGAAGGATTGGTGGTCTGACCGTCGAGAAAACCTAGCCGGGCTAGAACTTCCTGAGTATGTGAAGGATCACCACTGTCGAGAAATATTTTGGTTGAGGTATCTGATATATGCATATGGTTTCATTATATCAGACAATTCCCCCCAACCAAAAACACCACTCTTTTGAGCGGTGTTTTTCTCAAGAGCAAATGAATTATCCCGTATACCGTTCAGTCAAGGTAACCCCATTATCAAGGGTTACCACATCATCACAACCAAGGAGTTCATTCATCCATCGTTCTGATGATTGATAGAAGAATCCTGTAGCATGGGTAAGGTTCCATGGGGTGAGGACTTGGGTGTAGTGTTTGGTTTGCCATTGTCCTACAGCTTGTGCTGTTTTGATACCATAGATACCGTCTATGGTACCTGGATTGAATCCTTGTTCCAAGAGAGTTTGTTGGAGGAGTTTTACTTCTTTAATAATCGTTGATACTCCTACCTCTTGTTTTGCTTGTCCGGTAGATCCATCACGGTCTCCTTTCTTTAGGTGTTGGGTAAAGATAGGGCAAGTGTTGTTCTCTGCTGATACATTACCTGTTTGTACTGATCCTTCAGTAAGGTTTGAGTTGATTTCTGCATTGTATTCATATTCACAGAGTGATTGTTTGTGACGGCCAAAGTTTGAGTCGTCGTAGTTGGTGGCTGAGGGGTCTTGGCAGAGATAGCGGACGGAGCCTCCGTGGGAGGTTGAGGCTGAAGGAAGTACATAGGTGCCTACGGAGGTGTTTCCTGCAGTATCCGTAGCCGTAGCGGTAATAGTGTCACCTGTACGTGGTGTTGGTTGTGGGTTTTGACATTCCCACACCCCTCCTGTGACAACGATGGGGTCGTTGTCACAGGTAATACCGGTGAGGGTGATGGTTGATCCGTCTTCTCCTGTTCCAGAGATAGTGGTGTCACCTTCTGCTACAGGATCAATGATGGGAGTGGTTGGTGCAGTGAGGTCGATACCACCTGGGGCTGTAGCGGCTGAGATATTACCAAAGTCATCCGTAGCAGTAGCTGTAAGGTCTTCTCCATCCACAGGGGTTGGGGTAAGAGTACAGCTGTAGTTCCCTGCCGTGTCTGCGGTAGTGGTACAGGTGGCACCACTAGGGGTGGTAATAACTACAGTACTATTGGGTTCTGCGGTACCTGATGCAGGTGTGCCGGTGGTAGGGCTGTTGAGGGTGGTTGTGGTAATCGTAGTGTCGATCGTGATTGTTAATGCTGGTGATGCCACTGAGGTGTTGTTGAAGCTGTCTGTTTCGGTGGTGGTAAGGGCGTAGACACCATCAGAGAGAGCTATGGGGATGGGAGTGGTACCAAGGGCAGTACATGCAACCGTATCTGTAGAAACACTATCAACAAAGAGTTCGATTGTTGAATTGAGTTCAGTACAGATAACATCAATAGTAAGTGACGTGAGGTTGGTTTGATTGTCAGTATCTGATGGTCCTGCGTCTGAGGTAGCTTGGAGGTCTGGTAGTGCTGGTTGTGCAGGTGGTGTCACATCAATTGCATATCCTGTTTCTGTTACGGTATTGGTATTCCCTGCAACATCAAGAGCGTTTACTTGGATATCTCCAGTACCAGTGTTGGCATCGACTTGGAGTGTACAGTCAACACGTGTAGCGGTGGTTTGGGTACAGATAGTATTTGAAAGTGAGAATGATCCCGTGGTGTTGGTTGCAGTGATGGTAATATCATTGGCATTGATGGCCGTATCATCAGTAATGGTGATGGTGGTGTTGGTGATGATATCATTGTTGGTTTTGGTAGGTGCGGTAACGGTGATGGTTGGCGGTATGGTTTCAATGATGAATGATTGGTTGTTTTTACCTACCGCTGTGTTGATGAAATCGACAGCAGATACGGTGATGGTTCCTGTAGAGGTAACACCAAGAATTTCACAGGTTACGGGTTGTACCAATGGAACAGAGGCAAGGTTGATGAGAGTGTTGTTTCCATCAGTACAATCACCAAAAGTAGCCCCGGTACCACCATCATTCAAAGAGATGAGTCCGAGACTATTGCCTGATGGGGTTGAGATGGTTACGGAAGCATCGTTGATGGTGGTGTTAGAGATTGTCGTTGGGGTGTTGAAGGTTACGAGAGGTACAAAGCGTACTTCTGATTCACTACTGTTCCCTGCGGTGTCATATACCCGTACGGTGATCTCGTGATAGAACGGAAGGATGAGGAGTCCGTTAGGGTCAAGGGCAAGGGTAGCGGGTGAAGTGGCGGGAGTGAGTGTAGTGGGAGTACCCGTGCTATCAACATAGTCGATTTCATAGTAGTCGATAGCGACATTATCAAGTGATGAGAAGGTGACGATCGGGTTGTTTTCTCCATTGGTAGTAACGTCAATGGATACACTTGGTGTTTGTGGGTCTACCGTGTCGATAATGTAGTTTGATTCGATAGCATAGCCACCTTGGGTAGTGGTGAGAATGAGATCTCCTGAAGTGTCGATAGAGATGGTGCAGTCTACTTGGGTAGTCGTGGTTTGGGTACAGTTCAGGTTTGAGTAGCCTGCGGTGTTATTGGTATGTACTTGTACCTCACTTGCGAGAATACCATTGTCATTGGTGACTTGGATGGTGGTGTCGGTGATAGAGGTGTTGTCGAGTTTGGTGGTGGGAGTGATGGTGATGTTGGTGGCCCAGGCGAGGCGAGCGATGCGGTTAGTGGTGGTGCCGTTGTAGGAGGTGAATTGCCCGCCAACAACAATCTTGCCATCTTGCTGTAACGCAAGACCGTAAACATAATGGTTAAAACCAGTTCCAATATTAAAAGTAGTATCAAGTGAACCATCGGGGTTGAGAGAAAGAATACGATTACGATTAGCACCAGTGAAGGATCCTCCTGCAAAAACTCTCCCGTTTAAATCAAGTCCGAGGTCGTAGATATAGCCACTAAATGAGGGGGTAGTAAAAGTAGAATCAAGAGAACCATCGGAATTCAAACGGGGGACACGGGTAGAGATTCCATTAAAAGATGTGAAAAGACCACTTACTAGAATTTTAGCATCTGGCTGAATTTTAATGGCTCGAACAATGTTATTAAAACCAGTTCCAATATTAAAAGTAGTATCAAGTGAACCATCGGGGTTGAGGCGAGCAAGACGTACTCGAGAAGCCCCGTTAAAGGATGAAAAACTCCCCCCAGCCAGAATCTTTCCATCAGGCTGTAACGCAAGACTGTAAACATAATGGTTAAAACCAGTTCCAATATTAAAAGTAGTATCAAATGAACCATCGGGGTTGAGGCGGGTGATGGACCTGCTCAAGATACCATTATATGAAGAAAACCCGCCGCTGAGAATAATCTTCTCATCAGGCTGTATTGCAATAGATAATACTAGGTTATTTAGACCTAATCCTGTATCAAAAGTAGTATCTAAAGTTCCATCAGAATTAAGGCGAGTAATATTAGATACCAAACCACCATCATAAGTAGTAAACTGACCTCCTACTAAAATCTTACCGTCTGATTGAATAGCAGTAGTGTACACAGTTCCATCAAACCCTGTCCCTGTATTAAAAGTAGTATCAAGTGAACCATCGGGGTTAAGGCGGGTGATGCGATTAGCAACAACTCCCTGATAAGCGGTAAACTGACCTCCTACTAACATTTTTCCATCTGGTTGAATTTCCACAACTCGAACAATACCATTAAAACCAGACCCACTATCAAACGTAGCATCCAACGTCCCATCAGAAGCAAAAGCTGTTCCCGTGAAGAAGAGGAAGGATGTGAGGGTGATGGCTATAGTAGCGAGGATAAGCAGTATATTTTTAATATGGGGCGTGGTGGTGAAAAAGTTTTTCATGATATATGTGTATTTTTTTAATTAAAAATATTCATCTGGAAAAGGATGAATGTTTACTAATAAATTAATGCTTGTATTGTAGCATAAAATAATACAATTATAAACTACTTGTGTGTGGCGTCTTTCTGAAATCTGCTATACTAGCTCCATATGACTACTAAACCACAGGTACAATTCATGTCTATCGGTGATATCCTTATCGATGCCTTTATCAAACTTGATCCTCATTTCGCCCATACTGAAGTCGAAGAAAACGAAACCGAGCTTTGTATGCCCTGGGGCAGCAAGGTTCCCTATCAACGTGTCGATGTGGTAAAAGCAGTCGGTAATGGTCCCAATGCTGCGGCTAGTGCAGCACGCCTAGGATTGTCCTCAGCAAGCATGTGCCATGTTGGTAATGACGAATTCGGTACTGATTGTATCAAAGCGCTTGAAAAAAATGGTGTTGTTACTGATTTTGTCACGACTGAAGAAGGACAACAGACCAACTACCATTATGTCCTCTCGCTCAATGCTGAGCGAACCATCCTCATCAAACATGCACACTTCACGTATGATCTCAAAAAACAGCTGGCAGATGCGCCGGTTCCAGAGTGGGTATACTTTACCTCGGTAGCTGAAAACGCACTTCCCTATCACGAAGAAATTGCCCAGTGGGTGCAAGAAAATAATATCAAAATGGCATTCCAGCCTGGTTCATACCAAATTTTCCTCGGATATGAAAAACTCAAATCTATCTACGAGGCAACTGAATTGTTTTTCTGTAATGTAGAAGAAGCACGTAGTATCTTGAAGCCGGTTATTGGCAACAGTGCGCAAGACCTATCGGTTGAGGATTTGTTAAAAGAAATGCATACGCTGGGTCCGAATATTGTCTGTATTACTGACGGCGCACAAGGCGCCTACGCATATGATGGCGAGCACGCGTGGTTCATGCCGATCTACCCTGACCCTGCACCACCAGTCGACCGCACGGGAGCGGGCGATAGTTTTTCTAGCACCTTTACCTCAGCGCTTGCGCTTGGGCACGATATACCAACAGCACTCTCATGGGGGCCTATCAATTCAATGTCGGTCGTGCAATATATTGGCGCACAAGAAGGACTTTTGTCGCGAGAAAAACTCGAAGAATATCTTGCACATGCACCAGAGAACTATGTAGCGAAACAACTTTTCTAGTCCATCTGTTTCTTTCTATCGTAGTTTCATCACCGTATGAACTTTAACCCCGACCACAAACCACAACACGAAACAGACCATGAAGAAAACCAGGCTCTTCTTGATTTTAATTATGCCTATCACTATTATGAGAATAGCTTAAAAGACAAAGCAGATGCGCTGGTCTCTACTTTGTCTCCAGAAGAAAGAGACCTATTGACGAACCATGAAGTTACTAAGCTTAAATACAAGCACTATCAAAGTCTTCTTGAGAAAGGTGATTTTAAAGACGACCCCCAACAAGAAGATTTTTATCTCAAGAAGCTCATAGTATTACAGCCTCAATACCTCACGCTCTCAAAGGATTTTCAAGAAAATAAGGCAATACAAGAAGTATTACAGAAAAGAAAGGATCTTCTTTCTTCTATAACACCTCAGAAAGATCTTTTTCCGCATGAACGGCAAGAGATTGAAGAGTCCTATTACCAACATCTTGTCATGCGAGCCCAGGATATCCTGGACGGTCTCGATGAAGAAGATCAGACAAGATATCGCTACTATCTCGAACTCATTGATGAGTATCAAATGATACAAGATGAAATTGAGACGCTTGAAACTCAGAAGAAAATAAATGAAGAACTCAAAGAAATTCCACGGCTCAATGCTGCAACACCCTTTACAGAAGCAGACGGGGCTCATCTGCGTAATCTCAATTCTTCTCTGTCTTCCCTCGATGCCGTATTACAAGACCTTGATGAGTATTTTGAACAAAGCCCGGAACTCACAGAAATTTTTGAGATTCACGAATATGCGAGGCGCCACCATAAGCAATTATAAAAACCGCATAGGTAGTTTTTATTAACAATGAAGACCGAAGGATGAGACAGGAAGCATAAGATAAAAGACCATACGAAGTATGGTCTTTTATCTTTGAGCTATCAGAGTTTCTTTATATTGGGTGTTTTTAGAAAAATCCTATCCCTCACAACTCGTACATACTTCACCGACGGTTTGAACTTTTTGTTCACCTATTGGCGAGTCGCTCGTAAAGGGATCTTGAAATTGTTGTGTAGTATTTAATGTATGCATATACCATACATCATATCACATATGAAAATATATTTACAAATGCTGATCGTCTTTCTCAAAAAGGTTAGATACAAGAATAGTAAACTCTTTTTATACCGCTCATGACACCTCGTATACGATCTTGATAGTCCTATCTTTGGTATCAGAGCTATTTCTTAGGTTCATTCAAACAATCAATAACGTTTATCTCCTTATTTTTAACTGGCAACATTTTTAATAACATTTTTAATATTCTCTATATCCAATCCATATTCTGTATATAATTCTTCTTTGTTCCCCGACTGTCCAAATCTATCATGGATCCCGATAAAGGTGATGGGCTTTGGTAATTCTTGTGCCAGTAATTCTGCCACCGCACTCCCCATCCCACCAGCGATTTGATGTTCTTCGATAGTGATCACCTGGCCTGATTTTTTCACGTGTTCAAGAATGGTTGTCGAATCCAGCGGCTTGATCGTCGCGAGATTGATCACCGTTGTATCGACTTGATGCTCAAGTGCTTTTGCTGCTTGCAGCGCCTGATAGACCATATCTCCACAAGCAATAATCGTAACTGCAGGATCTTCTGATTGCCACACCACTTGTGCTTTGCCGATTTCAAAGGGTGTTTCATCTGTCGTGAAAACGGGGGCTTTTTCGCGTGCCAAACGAATATATACGGGACCATCGTGTGTTGCTGCGGCATGTGTGGCTTTATAGGCTTCATTACTATCAGCTGGTACGAGTACAGTCATATGTGGCAAAACACGTGTAATTGCAATATCTTCGAGTGCTTGGTGTGTCGCCCCATCGGGACCAACAGAAATCCCGGCGTGGCTGCCGACGATTTTTACATTGGTTTCATTCAGACAGATAGTCGTGCGGATTTGTTCCCAATTACGTCCAGGATTGAATGTCGCATAGCTAGCAATAAACGGAATTTTTCCAGCAGCGGCCATGCCCGCTCCCACGGTTGCGAGATTTTGCTCAGCAACACCAATTTCTACATAGCGATCAGGAAAGGTTTCCTGAAACCACTGCATGCGTGTCGATTCTGCCAAATCAGCACAGAGTGCTACAATATTTTCGTCTTTTTTCCCTGCATCAACGAGCCCTCTACCAAAGCCATTACGTGTCGGCTCAAGCGGTAGATCAGGAGTAAATATGTTTGGATTGAGGTGCTGGTTGTGTGGAATCATGCTAGATCAAATTATGCGGCATCATCGAAATGAGAAAAATCTTTATGAGGAAAAGTGCGCTTGAGGAACTCAAGAACTTGATCTTTCGTCACTTCTTCAAATTCAGGATCTTCGGTAAAATTTTTGTTGCGTTCTTGAGCGGCAGCAAATTCTTCTGGAAAATCTTCTCTATAACGAGCAATCTTTTTCTTTTCTTCATCAGAAAAAAGATCGATTTCACCACTTTCTTGGCGATCAAGAAGCTCTCGTAATTCATCAACAATACTTTCTGCAAGTTGTGGTTTCAGCTGCTCCTCCAGAGAAGGGGTCGTTGGCTGCTTTGTTTGTGGCGCTTCAAAATTAAATTTCATAGATATCTATACTATAACTACTTATGCAGTTTCTTCAAGTCTTCCCTGCAAAGTTCTCAACTCATTAAGCCATTTTTGTTCTTCTTCGGTGCTTGGTGGTTTGCCATGCCAATGATAGTCGTACTCGATTTCTTTAATTCCTTTCCCTGCAATGGTCCGTGCAATGATTACGGTCGGCTTTTCGACCACCGCCTGCGCTTCACCAATGGCATCGATAAACTGCCTGATATTGTGCCCATCAACTTCCAATACATGCCAACCAAAAGCTTTCCATTTGTCTACCAAGGGTTCGAGCGGCATGACATTTTCGGTCATACCATTGATTTGGATATTATTTCTATCTACCACCACAATCAAGTTGCCAAGTTTCTGAGCTGCTGCAAACATCATACTTTCCCAGATATTTCCTTCATTCAGCTCACCGTCACCCGTCAGGCAGTATACAAAATGCTTTTTATTATCCATACGCGCTGCCAATGCCATCCCTGCTGCTTGCCCAAGCCCCTCACCTAGTGGACCCGATGTCGTCTCAAGCCCAGGAAGTGCCAAGCGCTCTGGGTGCCCCTGAAGGCGTGAGCCGAATTTACGCAATGTCGCAAGTTCGTCTAGGGGGAAATACCCAGCATGTGCCATCGTCGCGTAACGCACCGGTACAATATGCCCATTGGAAAGAATCAATCGATCTCGTTCGTCCCAATTCGGATTCTTTGGATCATGATTGAGAATATGAAAATACAATGCCGTAAAAATATCAGCCATATCCAAAGGTCCTGCAGTATGCCCTGAACCAGCGTCTTCGAGCATGTCGATAATGCTCATGCGGACTTCGTTGGCTTTGATTTGTAGCTCATGCTCTTTTTCGGAAGTAAGGGGTATCATGAGTACATTGTAGCAAGAAAACAAGGAAAAAACAGCATCAAAAATACCCATCCGTAAGATGAATGGGTATTTTAAAATAAATAATAGTACTTGCGCTGGGTGCGCTTATTTTTTTATATCTTCCTGATTTCTATGCAAAAGAAGAAAAGATATTATAGAAATAAAAAGGATTCCAAGCCAAGATACAATGAGAGCAATATCTCCTTTTATATCTGTTGGGAAATTTAAAAAATCCTTGAATTTATCACTGAATACATCATTCGGCAACAGGAGATATAACAATATCCAAACTGCAGTAGCAGCCAATACTATAGTACTTACAAATCTTATAAACTTTTTCATAACTTTTTGTTTTTCTTTTTAATGAACAATATGTTTACCATAGCATTAACCCAGAGAATAACAAGTTGCGAGTATGCAAAAAATGTCTATGATGAGGACTATCTATGCATAAAGAACTCAAAAATACTCTTTCCCGCACAGAAGGGATGGCAAAGCTCGCTGCCGAGAGTTTTGATCGCGTCACGGTTTCTTTTTATAAATATGTTCGTCTCGATAACGTACATACTTTGCGCGATGAAATATTTGCCCGATGGGATACCTTGGGTGTACTCGGACGTATTTACCTCGCCGAGGAAGGCATCAATGCACAATGTTCAGTCCCTGAACATCATTGGGATACTTTTGTCGCAGATCTCTATTCTATTCCCGCATTCAAAGATATACCTTTCAAAATTGGGGTTCTCCAGAATCCAGCATCTTTCTGGAAGCTTATTATCAAAGTCAAAAAGCAAATTGTTGCCGATGGGCTGACGATTGAGGATTATGATATCGAAAACGTAGGTACACACCTCACTGCCGAAGAATTTAACACTGCTCTGCAAGATCCCGACACAATCGTGGTGGATATGCGTAATCACTATGAATCAGAAATTGGACACTTCAATGGTGCATGGTGTCCACCCGTCGATACATTCCGTGAGCAATTACCTATGGTTGCTGAAGAATTGAAAGAGAAAAAAGATAAAAAAGTCCTGCTCTACTGTACGGGCGGAATCCGTTGTGAAAAAGCCAGCGCCTATCTCAAGCATCAAGGATTCGAAGATGTGAATCAGCTCCATGGCGGCGTCATAGCATATACTCATCAAGTGCGCGAAAAAGATCTCGATTGTAACTTCAAAGGATCAAATTACGTCTTCGACGATCGCATCCGAGAAAATATCTCTGGTGAAGTCATCTCACACTGTCATCAATGTGGCAATACGTGTGATCTTCATACCAACTGTATCAATCGTGCGTGCAATCTCCTATTCATCCAATGCTCTTCTTGCAAGGAAAAAATGAATAATACATGTAGTAAAAAATGTAAAAAGATTTCTCTCTGGCCAGAAGAAAAACAAAAAGCTTATGTCAAAAAACATGGCGCCATGACTCAGGCAAAATTCTCGAAATCTTTGCAGGCCAAAAAAATGCTAGGAAAGAAAAGTCCGTGGGAAAAATTGGTAGGAATTTTTAAGTAGGATATCTCTCCTCGGGGTGTCATCCCCGCGAAAGCGGGGATCTAAGTAATTGCGTTGGATCCTGACATTCGTCAGGATGACAAATTGAAGTTAGTCTCTTTAAATTAAAAAACTATCCAATTCCTCCACACCCTCCCGTGGATTATCACCAGCAAAAATTGCCGAGCCTACTACAAAGCGCTCTACCCCTGCATCACGAAAGCGTTCGATGGTTGAACGATTGACTGACCCATCTACCTGAATAGGTATATGGGGTGCATGAATTTTTATGGACTGGATATGTTCAAATACTCGCTCATCAAGCCCTTCGCCCTGATAACCAATACGCGCAATACCCATTACCTGCACACAATCAATCATTTCTAGATGTGGAAGAATTTCCTGAAAATCAGTATCATTATTGAGAGAAAGACCGATTTCTATAAAACTTCGAATTCCCTGTACTTCATTCAGAAGTTTTTCAATATTGTTGAGTGATTCGATGTGAAAAATGATACGCTTGGGACCAAGTGCAATCCATTGGTCGAGATACAGATCAGCATCCTGCACCATCAGATCGAGTTCGTAATCCATATCCTGCCAATATGGCCAACCGATATCTTCATTCTGGAGATCGCGCCAAGCGTAGTCAGTAATCTGATTCATATCAGAACGTTTGCTTTTAAACTCCTTAAACGGCCATGTTTTTTCTGGCACAAAAACACCGTCCATAATATCCAACTGTACACAACCAGCAACGTCGAGCACAATTTCGACATGTTTTTCTATATCACGAAAAGATTGTGGCATGATTGCGGGGATAATAGTATTCTCCATAAGTATCTCTTAATCAAACTTATTCATTCTCCTGATATGTCTATTCTCTTCGCTAAATTCAGTAGAAAGCCACAGCTCAATTGCTTCGAGGGCTTCATACTCGGTCACAAAACGTGCCCCCAGGGAAAGCACATTGGCATTATTGTGTTGTCGTGAAAGCTCAATAATATCGAGCGACCCACCGTACCACACCACCGCACGTACCCCTGGCAAGCGATTGGCAACCATGGCTTCACCTTGTCCCGATCCACCAAGGATAATTGCCCGATCTTCCGGATTCTGTGCGACAGCGTGGGCTGCGGGTATTATAAAATCAGGATAATCGTCATTCTCATCATACTCAAAAGCGCCATGATCAACGATAGCGTATCCGCGATCGATGAGCCATTGTTCGATTTTTTCTTTAAGCTCAAAACCAGCATGATCGGTGGCGAGGTGGACACGTGTTTTGTTGAGGTCATTTTTCATCATAATTATTGAATGCTTCGGCGGATTTTTTCTGTCTCACGAACAAATTCAGTATAGTCTTCCCTGTTGCTTTCAAAATCAGCACGACCAGATTCCATACTTTCTTTACGTTCTGATAAAAATTCTTGAATTATTTTGTATACATCATACGGCATCTTAATATTGTTCATCTGGTCAAAACTTGTTTGGCTACCACCTTTACTCGTCGAGGTCATTCGTCCTGTATCAATCATGATGCGTCCTGTATTGAGCATCTTCCCTACCAATCCAACATTTACAAAAACACTACGCACCTGATCGTAATAAATCGACCTCATATCAGCTCCGATAAGCCCAGAACGTAAAATAATACGCTTATTCGTAATCACATACACCGATGTGATCGCAGCAATAAATTGTAAGGCAAAAATAAAGATTGGAGCGCCAATAAATATTGGACCAAAAATCCTGGACGCATTCCTACATGCTTCCCCCACGTGCTCGACCCCATTGATAGTACACGTTGCATCTGGCCCGCTTGCAAGACTCGGTATAAAAACTCCGACAATAAGAAAGATAACGAGGATAAGCGTCAGAGGACTCAGTACTGTGGTAAAAATCATCGAAAGAAAATTTTGCCGATCGCACCATGCTACCTCTTCTTCTTTTTCAAGAATATGTTGTATTTCGGTTGGTGTCTGCATAGAGATTATCTTTTACGAATTGAACTTCTTCCCCGCTTTCACTACGTGCTCTACCAAAGAGTTCGTATAGCCCATTTCATTGTCATACCAAGCCAAAACTTTTACCAAATTACCATCGACAACTTTAGTAAACGATAAATCAACAATCGAGGCATATGTCGAGCCGATAATATCTGAAGAAACAATTGGGTCTTCATTGACGGTAAAGATATTGTGCCAGCGCTCATCTTCAGCAGCCTTTTTCAAAATATTATTGATTTCTTCTACCGAGGTATCACGCGACGCGATAAAGGTGATATCAGCAATAGACCCAGCCACCACTGGCACACGCATAGCAATACCATCAAATTTATCCTTAAGCTGTGGCAAAGCCAGCGCTGTCGCTTTTGCAGCCCCCGTCGTCGTTGGGATAATGTTTTGTGCAGCGGCACGCCCGCGACGATAATCTTTTTTATCGGGACCGTCCACAAGTGATTGTGTGGCGGTATATCCATGAATGGTATTGAGCATAGCTTTTTCGATACCGATTGATTCTGACAAAATCGTCATCACCGGAGAGCCGGAGTTCGTCGTACATGAGGCATTCGATGTAATGGAACATGTCGCCAGCTGATCATCATTGACACCCATCAATACGGTTGCTGATACACCATCGACGGCTTCCCCTTTAGCTGGAGCCGAAATCACGACATGCTTTGCCCCAGCGTCGAGGTGCATTTTTGCATCATTGTAGTCGGTAAAAAATCCCGTTGATTCAACGACAATATCAATATTCATATCTTTCCATGGTAATTGTGCAGGATCACGCTGCTGGAGGAACATAACCTTTTGCTCATCAATCGTTAATGATGAACCGTCTTCAGCATAGTCGATATGATAATCGGTGTAGCCCTGCGCAGAATCATACTGGAGCAAATAACCAAGATTATGTGCATCCGAAAGGTCGTTGATAGCGACGATTTCTAATTCGGGTCGTTCGAAGGCGAGCTTGAAAAATGCGCGACCAATACGACCAAAGCCGTTGATAGCAACGCGTGTTTTTTTGATTTCTTGTGGTTGGGTTTCTGACATAAATTTAGAGGTTAGGTTTGAGTATGGAGACATTATAGCAAAATATGTCTTGTGCTCCTACTTACTTGATCCCTATACTGACCCTAAAAAAATACTGGACAAAATTAAATATATGGTGTATCGTGAAAAAAATATAGTTTTTATTTGGTTACTAGGCAAGATACTTACTTGTCTTGTGTGGTAACCAAATAAAATAGAAATGAATACTATCAAAATTTTAGAGACACTCTTGGCACAAGGGGAGTATGAATTAGCTAGAACAAGAGCTTCTCTACTTCCAGAGCCACAGCGTACCGAACAACTGATACGTATACTGGATAAGTGTATTGAGGAAGGTTCGTGGTTTGGGGCACGTAATACTGCGGATCTACTTCCAGAGCCACAGCGTACCGAGCAACTGATCCGTATACTGGATAAGTGTATTGAGGAAGGTTGGTCGGGTGATGCACGTAATACTGCGGATCTACTTCCAGAGCCACAGCGTACCGAGCAACTGATACGTATACTGAATAAGTATAGTGAGGAAGGTTCGTTGGGTGGGGCACGTGAGACTGCGGATCTACTTCCAGAGCCACAGCGTACCGAGCAACTGATACGTATACTGAATAAGTATATTGAGAAAGGTTTGTTGGGTGGGGCACGTGAGACTGCGGATCTACTTCCAGAGCCACAGCGTACCGAACAACTAATCATTGTGCTGGATAAGTATATTGAGGAAGGTTCGTTGGGTGGGGCACGTAAGACTGCAGGTTTGATATCTAAAAAATAATCATTACACCCTAAAAACTAGGGTACGGACTAGAATTGAAAAAAACGGAATCATTGTGATTCCGTTTTTTTGTAATAAGATTTACTTACACAGTGAAGAGTAAGAATTTCTACTTATCTATTTGCATTCAACCAATCGTTTAGGTATTTATATGCTTCCTCCGTTGGGCCTCTATAACTGGCAAGCTCAACACCTTGGGTGTTGAAAATTACATATATCCCACCATAATCTGGATTATATTCCCAGGTTTTTTGCCCAATAGCATATCCATCAGCAGTAAAATGCGTAACATGTAAATAAGTTTGTGGATAAATAGGCTTCCCTGTTTTATCTATATGACAGAAGTCGTAGCGACGATTTCTAATTCGGGCCGTTCGAAAGCGAGCTTGAAAAATGCGCGACCGATACGACCAAAGCCGTTGATAGCGACACGTGTTTTTTTGATTTCTTATGATTGAGTTTCTGACATACGTGTATAGGTTAGGTTTGAGTATGAAGACATTATAGCAAAATATGTCTTGTGCTCCTACTTACTTTATTTTTCCGAACATCATACAACTACTGGAGTATATTGACAAACATACTAAATTATAATTAAATACTCTATAAAATCCTTTTTAGTCTGCATATAATTATTTAACTAAAATTACAAAATAATGAAAAAAACTGAAATCTTACTTTTATTACTAGGTGTTTTATTCTTTTCATCCTTCTGTCTTGGGCTCGGTTCAACAGGAGAATCAAAAAAATATTATGGGATAGTCTGTTTTTGCATTTTAGGAGCTTCATTCCTTAAAATCTTGTATCTATCTTATAAAAGATACATAAAAAAATAGCTACTCTAGTTAGTAAAATTAAATACTCACAAGAAATTTGTGGGTATTTTATTTTGTTGCTTCCTTCCGAGCTTTACATAAATTCAATAGTCGCTCCGCTCTTTTCTTCATTTAATACCAACTAGTCATGACGTCTCTCATGTGTCATCCCCGCG
This sequence comes from Candidatus Nomurabacteria bacterium, assembly GCA_020632195.1. Classification (GTDB taxonomy): domain Bacteria; phylum Patescibacteriota; class Minisyncoccia; order Phycocordibacterales; family UBA1006; genus JACKGA01. The sequence goes on from JACKGA010000002.1 coordinate 126,509, forward strand.
AAGGCGGGGACCCATTTATGGACCGAAAGATCAAATAGTTGAAATTGCATCTAATAATTCTATAAGAATAAGAAATGGATCCCAGATATTTTTCTTCGTTCCTCAGAAAAATTCTAGGATGACACGGTCGGAGCTTTCTTAATCAAACAAACTTCCCTGCACCACTTCCCCCCTCATCACTTCTAGGAATGCTAGTAATTCTTCATTTCCTGGGTCCTGTGAAAAATCTTTTTCGAGCAATGTACCATCGAGGATATCCTGAACTAATTGATTAATTTCTTCGCGTAGTTCTGCTACATCGGTATCTGTAATTTCGAAAACTTGCTGTTCAAATTCACCTTTACTATTGGGCTCAATAAAATCAAAAATTGCCTCACGGAAATCATACTGCCCGGCAAAAGCGTCATGAAGGAGTAATTTATAAAAAGTCGCCTGGCGTTTGATCTTGGCGCGACGATCTTTGTCCATATCAGAATATGCGCGCCCGGTTTTATAATCCCACACCGTAAACGTACCATCTTCATTTCGTGTAATTTTGTCGATCACTCCAGAAAGCAAAAGCTCGTGCTCGCCAAATGTTCCAAATGAAATACCCGTAATACGTTTTTCATTAAATGTCGGGATCATGAACTCTGTATGATAGTGCTGTACATAGGCTTCGAGGATCTTCCAACCACGGTCTTCGAACTCGGCATAATGAGGATTGCTCTCGAGCGTAGACTGAAAACAAGACCTGAGTATTGTCATGTCGGGTATCTCGAGGCTGCGTGCCGCCTGGTCAAAGTATTTTTCCAATGTACCGTGAATGAGATTACCAAAATCAAGAAAATGGCTACGCGCTTCAGGAAGTGCTACTAGATTGCGGAAAAAATATTTCAGTGGTGATTCTATGTAATTATTGAGCGCAGAAACTGAAAGCGATTTTGAGAAGAACAAGCGCGTAGTGTATTCTGTATCCATAAGACTCGTAATATGACTGTGCTCTTCAGAAAAAAAGTCAATAATATCACGAGTGTGTGTACTCTCCCATGATGTCATATCTACATGTTCAATCTCTGGGATATCTGCAATAAGCGCCGAAGCACTTTTTTCTTTTCCTTGAGCATCAATAATATACGAAGAAATGTGACATTCTTTTTTGGCACGTGTCATAGCAACATAGAGCAGACGTCGTTCATCCTCTGTATCACCATCGCTAAAAGTATCAAGTGGGAGCGAAATAGTATCGGACATACCGCGTTTATGCATAAGCTTGGTAATATACACCGTATCAAATTCCAACCCCTTGGATCCATGGAATGTCATCAATTGCACACCGTGCGTCATCGTATGAGCAAGATTCATAGTGATGTGGTGTCTGCGCAGAGTACTAAAATACTCAATAGCATCATCAAAAGAGAAATGCCCGCGGGCAAGAGATTCCTTTTTGATTTCATCAAAGACTTTTTCAATAATCGCAATGCCCTGTGAAGAGTCTTTGCGACCCAACACATACGACAGTATTCCCGATTCACGAATAAACCAAGAAAAAAAAGTCATCATGTCGGAATTTTCTGATTCACTTTTCGCCTGGATTAAAAACATCGAAAGATCACTAAACGCCTGTTGTTGTTCTGGGGAAATGTCGAGATCTTTCAGGCGAGCCTGATCGGAAATAATTGAGTATATTCGTTTACGCGTTTGTTTTTTTGCTGATTTTGCTGCATTGATAGCTTTCTGTACGGCATATACATCAAGATTAAGAAAATCAATAAAGAGCACCTTGGCGAGCATTTCATCATTTTCAAGATCATGGATAGAGACAAGGAGAAGAAACATTTTGAGCACAAGAGGATCTTTGAGAATATCTTTTTTTGAAAAATCCTGTATAGGGATGTCATACACCGCAAGCAAATGCCTGATATCATCAGCATCTTTATTATTACGATACAAAACTGCAATATCATCAGCATGTTCACCTGCTTCAATGCGTCGCTTGATATCCTGGGCAACCCAGAGTGCCTCTAATTTATAATTCTGAAATTGTCGGTACGCGATGGTGCCACCATGGTCAAAAAAAGCCTCGAGCTGTACTTCAGACTCATGATAGGGCGACTGAGAAATAAGAGCATGAGCGTGATCAAGGATATTTTGGTGCGATCGATAATTATGAGAGAGCTCGATAATCCTTGTTGTAGGAAGCTTTTGAAGCAGTGTCTGGTAACTTTCTTCGCTAGCTCCAGCAAAACGAAAAATCGATTGTTTGCTATCTCCTACGACAAAGATATTGGGGTTTCCTTCCCATACTGGATGATCGATCAAAGTCCAAAGAATACGGTTTTGCGCATCATTGGTATCCTGATGTTCATCTACCAGAATATAGTGATACTGCTCTTGCATATCTTGTTTGAAGTCATCATTAGTTTCAAGTAAGGTGACAAGCGAGAGTATGAGATCGGCAAAATCATAGAGTTTTTTCTGATTGAGGGCCTGTTGATAAGCACTATATATCTGAACTAGTTCCAATGCTTTGTCACGACGATTCTCAAGTTTTTTCATTTCACTGGGCTTACGATCTCCTTTTTTGAATTCTCGATAGGCACGTTTGTAAAACATGTCTGGGTGATCTTTATCTTCATCACATTGCATATGAATACGGTCTCTAAGACCTTCAGGAGTCTCTCCCTCCCCTTTCACTTTGCCGAGCGAAAAAGCAATGTCTTTGATCGTTGAGTCGCGGCGTTTGAATTTTGAAAAAAACTCAAGGGAGTCCATGCTATCCACCAGCCCTTCGAGGATTTCAATTTGTTCCACAGGAGAAATCAAACGAGCACTACTCAACTGAGGAAAATATTCAGGATAGGCTTTGATGGTGTCTTCAGCGAACGAATGAAAAGTAGCAATCGTTACACGATAGGCAAGTTCGCTCCCCACAATACTCGCCAGGCGCTGACGCATGTTGTAAGCAGCAGCATTGGTAAAGGTTAGTGCCAAAATATTCTCGGGCTCCATGCCATCCTGGCGCAGAATATTGGCAATACGTAGAGTCAGAATCTGTGTTTTTCCTGTCCCTGGACCTGCTACAACCATCACCGGGCCTTCGATAGTGTCGACTGCCTGACGCTGAGCATCATTGAGTATGCTATAGAGTTTTTCAAATTGATCCGTATTCATACGAATCATTATATCAGAAGTACGTAGCGAAACACGTCGCGGCGGCGTGCCTCTGTAGATACAAAAGAACGCCGCCGCGACTCGCAACTTGATTTATTTCAGAGAATAGTTATGGTTGTTGGGAATAAAAAATATTTTTAAACAAAAAAAACAAAAGAAACTTATGGGAAAAGGAAGTAAAGAGTTAAGAGAGAAAGCATTGGAAGCAGCACGTGTGGTAGAGCGCTGGGAAGAAACAGTCTCTAGCAAAAATCCGCATGGAAGCGCAGTCATTCTAGCAAAATTTATTAATTACTTTAGAGATAATGATTTAAGTTGGAATAAGATCGGATTGGCTAGTAAAAAAGATAGTATGATTTCAGCCAAGGAGTATTTCCTGACACATAATGTCTTGAGTGAAAAATTCCCTCAAAAAAATAAGCATAAAACTATTTTTATCAAAGAAAGAGAACATGTTTCCTAAAGTGGTAAAAAAGCTGATTTTAAAGCACCAGACCTCTGTCCGGTGCTTTAATTTTTACTCATGTGCATAACTCAGATTTGACACCTTTGCAATAGAGGCGTAAATTAAAAGAGAATCAAATTTTCTAAACTATGCCAAACACATCTGAAGTACCTGAACTTTCTTGGGAAGACTTAAGTCTTCAAAGACTAAAAGCCCGAGAAGATCTAAACAAGACACGTAAAAAAATACACGTACCTCTTGTTGAAGATCCAGACAACCAAGAAAGACTTGGGGCACAGATGAAGCAAATTCATCACAATGCCCAAAAATAAATTCCTAACAGGCACACAAAATTGTTATACATTATATCAATTCTGTGTGCCTAAAACTTTGTCTTATTTTTTGATACTCACCCCTTTTTTTTCTCAAGAAAGCCCTCATCTATCATTTGGTCAATGATTTTTTTATACCGTATTTTTTCACTGCCAAGCTGATTAAAAAGTTTTGTCTGAGGAATCTTCTCTTCTTTTAATACAATCTCGAGAATTTTGCCACGTATCTGCCGATCACTCCCTTCGAATTTTGACTGTTTCGTATAATGCTTTGAACGTACATTAGGATTCTTTTTAAGAATTTTTGGCAATGTCGAACCATAATCCATCAATGCTGAATACCACGTGAATATCTCATGATCTGGCACGCTATACGCTACTAACTCCAAAATCGCATGGTCATCAACTCCTTGTGTATCATGAAAAAAGTGATAAATAAACGCACGACGAATATTTGTTTCAATAAATACATCACTTTTACCAAAGGCAAAGACACGAATAGCCCCAGCAGTGTAGGGGCCAATTCCAGGTAGGGTTTCGAGTATTTTTCGATCTGAAGGAAGTCTCCCCCCATACTCTTGGGTTATGATATTTGCTAGTTTGTGCAGTCGTAATGCACGCGAGTTATACCCAAGTCCCTTCCAATATTTGAGTATTTCTGCCTGAGATGCCTGTGCCAGCTTTTTAAAATTAGGGAATTGTTTCATCCAAGCTCTAAAAAAAGGAATCACGCGATCGACCTGAGTCTGCTGCAGCATAATCTCAGAAACAAGCACCTGATACGGTGTGCGAGATTTTTTACGCCAAGGTAAATTATGCCGACCATTATGAGCATAATAGTCTAAAACAAGATTTTTGAATTTCTGGATTTCTTTTGTACTGGACTGCTTTATCACATTAGAGCTCGACTACTTCATCGATGATATCTTCATCATGTGGTGGTGTATAGCGATCATCATCAAATGTTTGTAGAACGAGGCCACTGAGAGCAAAAACTGCCAAACCGATAGCAAATGTCCACGGCAGCCCGATACTATGTGCTAACCACTCCCACAGCGTTTTCCCGACAAGCGTACCACCAATCGCAAGTCCAATAAGCGAAAAAATAGTGTGGTGCCCGATAAACATTTCACGCATCTCATGCTTGATGCTTTCATCATGATGGCGCACACGGACCTTCATCCCGGTTTTTGATTGTCGTGGTTTGGTAGAAAACATAACGTCATTGTAGCATGTAATCTAAAACAGAAGATTGTTTCCCAGGTAAATTATACAAAGATCTCTTGAAGTACAGAAGACCTCTCTGTTGCCCTTCCACACACGGCGCGATTGTTTAGAGGTCAACTTTTCTTTCCAG